>JAAYQJ010000079.1 GCA_012519355.1 Tissierellia bacterium
ATCTACAAGGCCTGTAAAGACTACTACAAGCAAGTCGATTATCGTCATAAAGGTAACTGTACTTAAAGATGGGAATTTACTGTTTAAGATTGATCCAGCTAAATCAGTACCACCTGTGGTACCACCAATTTTAAATACAATCCCTAGTCCTAAACCCATTAAGACTCCACCAAATATAGCTGAAAGAAGTATATCATGGGTTAGTACTGAACTTGGTAAAAACCTTAAAAATAAAGACAATAGTATAGTAGAATATATTGTCTTTATGGCTGTAGATTTCCCTAGGGTTTTTACTCCCAAAATAAAAAGAGGTACATTAATTGCCAAATTTGTTATATAAATAGGAATACCGGAAAGTTTATTGATAACTACTGATAATCCTGTAACCCCTCCAGGAGCTATGGTATTTGGTCCAAGGAAATACTCTAAACTCATAGCCATAATTAACACACCTATAGCTAAGATAATATAGGAGAGTAAAGCCTTATACCATTTCTCATCCTTTATCATATATCCACTTCCTTATCTTACTACATCTTTAGTCAATATTACTTGGAGCATAAACTTAGGTAAAATCATTTGTCTTTTTATCCTGGAAGGCTCCCTTAATAGCCTATGGAGCCATTCAAAACCTAATTTCCTTATAAAGTCTGGTGTGGGACTTAAATTCCCAGATAGGATATCCATTACTCCACCATTGCCAATAATAAGCTTCCCTTTTACCTTATCCCTATTACTATCTATCCAAATCTCCTGTTTAGGGAAACCAAGACCTACGAAAATTATATCTGGATTAGAGGAGTTTATTTCTTCAATTATTTTTCTTTCTTCCTCATGACCAGGCTTATCATTGTGGCTACCTTTAAAATACCCATGATGGTATCCTGCTATTCTAATATTTGGATAATCCTTCTTAATGTTTTCAGCTGCCTTCTTAGCTACTCCCTCTTTACCACCAAGTAGGTATAAGGCAAGTCCATTTTCATTGGCTAAATCTAAAAGTTTCAGAGACAAATCATATCCTGTTACCCTTTCCTTTAAGGGTTTTTTCTTGATTTTAGCAGCATATATCAGCCCAATTCCATCAGCTGTAATTAAGTCTCCCCTATTTAGTAAGTTTTTTAGGCTTTCATCTTCCTTTGCCCCCATAACTATTTCAGGGTTTGGAGTGTAAATAACCTTTAAACCTTCTCCCTTTAAATATGACTCTATCTCCCTTACAGCATATTGAAAGGTAATATTATGTATTTTTACTCCGAAGATTTCAATATGTTCCATCTAATCACCTTGTTAATAATTATTTAATAGCGTAATCTCCCTTTACTAGCCAAAAAGTATTGGTAATTGCATAGGCTCCCCTACTATCTGTTCTAGGAATAATGAGGAGATGATTTTCTACTATTTCCTCATCCATTTTTAAATCTCTACCTGCAGTTATGTCTGTTACTCCATTTTCAATTCCATCTTTAATTACTGATATGGCACTGGCCCTGCCAGCCCTTAATATGATTTCTGTGCCTCCATAACATATTAAGGACTTTCCTTCTGGAACTTCTACTACTACCCAAGCACCTTCTACCACTGAAGTTTGGTTTTCATTTACCTTTTGGTCGATATAAGTCTTAATCTCACTTATTCGTTTTTCTATATAACTTAAAGTAACTAAGGGGTCATATTCCGAACCAGGCTCTGTAAAGGCTAATGATCCAGCAAAAAGGATAATTCCTATACATAAGCCAACAACAAGTTTTTTTCCTATTCTTTTCATTCTCAACCCTCCAAAATCATTTCAGTTAATTTAATCCTTATTTAATAATTGTCCTACTATATCTTCATTCTTATCTAATTTATCCCTCAAGGATTTAACTTTTCGACCAAGGTTTGACCTAAAACTTTCTTCATTGAGTATCTTATCTTTTATTTCTTCAAATAATGCTTCACTCTCTAAGTCATTTATATGGCAAAAAACAAATTCCTCAATAAATTCCATAAAATTATTTATTTTAGGGTCATAAGATATGGCTATTAGGGGTGTGTTCATAACAGCACCGAAAATTAAGGAATGTAACCTCACTCCTATTAGGAGATTAAGATTGCCTATAATACTTAGCATTTCATCAACATTGTATTTGTCTCTCAAAAATACAACCTTTTCATTGGTTTTTTTTTCGATATCATCTGATATTTCTATATCTTCACCTAGATGAAATGGAATAAATATAACATTGGCTCCTAACTCTTCAACTAATCTTTCTGCCACATTAGCCATTACATCTATTGTGTTTTGGGTTTTTTCTCTTCCCCTAATTGCAAAACCAATAGTAGGTTTACTAAAATCCTTAATCCCTACTTTGGATAATATTTCTTTTCCTAAGTCCCTATCTTTTTGTACTATTCCAAGGACTGGATCAGCTGTTACTATAATATTCTTGTTTTCTACCCCAATTTCTCTTAATAGTTTTTCTGATTTATGGTCCCTAAGTGAAATATAGTCAACCGTATTTAAAGTTTGCTTTGTTAACCACCTATTTATAGGTCTATTTATGGGCCCCATTCCCTGACTATAGATCATAACTTTTTTATTGAATATAATTCCTATGGCTATGACAGCTAAGTAATATATAATGCTACGAAAACTAGTTACATCTTGTAATAAGCTACCACCGCCACTAATTAATAAATCGCATTTCCTTATTTCATTTATTATCTTAAAGATATTCATCCTATCTACTGCATGAACCTGATGCTTTTTGGCAGTGAAATTTGGGTCTTTTGACAAAACTGTAATATCTATATTATCAAGCTTACTTTTTAAATTAGAGATAATAGCCTTAAGAATAGATTCATCTCCCAGATTGTTAAACCCATAGTAGCCCGAAATGACTATTTTATTCATTAAGTAATTCTCCCCTCATCTTCTTTGAAATTTTCGTAACTAAAACTAAGAGCCCAGTATAAATTATACCTAATAATACTCCAAATAATACACCATAGAAAGTCCTAATTATGGACAAGTACAAGGGAGTTCTTAAGTGACAGAAGGTATTGACTATAGAGGTTTGTCCTATTGTGATTATAATTCCTAATACAAATATGGCTAAATTACTTTTGTATCTTATCATATATGCAGCAAGGATAACAGCAGGAAATGCCAATAGGAATTCCTTTGTCCTAGGCCTTGCTAATAGTTTAAGTTCCAAGAAGTTCCTTGCAATCATCTCTAAATTGCTTGGTTGAATATTAGTTTCGTGGCCAGTTCTAGCAATATATATATAGCCTACAGCTAAGGCTACAATACCTACTATGACGGTAATAACCTTAATATTAAGATATAGAATATCCTTTACTTCTGAAATCTTTATTTCATTTTCTGTTGTTTTTTCCCTCCTAAATCCAAAGTAGACCAAGAATACTACTAGGTATAGGAAAATAGGTATTAATTGGGCAAACTTAACTCCTCTAAAAATATCAATTTCAAGTAAATAATCAATGCCTGAAAGCAATGATGCAACAAACAAGGCTCCAATTGATGTTATTAATACCATTATTAGTAGAGTTTTAACACCAATAAAGATTATTTCCTTCAACTTCCAAACCTTATTTTCTAAAGAATATGATTTCATTAGCTTACAAAAATAGGCCATACTTAAGCTTGGGAAAATTATTGCTGCAGCCAGGCTATATAGTATTTCAGACATATTAGGAATTACATATGGTGTTATAATACATAATAGGGCTCCTAGAATAATCAAGATTTTATTTAACCTCTCATTTATCTTAAAGATTATCCCTAATAAAAGCATACCACCACCAAAAAGGCCAAAGCCAATAAGGATTTTATAAATCAGACTTACTTGATTATATCTCATGGTGCTAGCATCCCCTAAGGACATATTATGTTCAGCTATTCTCTCCTTAAAGCTATTAAAGGTTCTTTCATACTCCTGATAATCTGTTACATAATCGGTTTTATTTTCTTTAAAAGGCCTAAAAAATATTAGCCTAATATTTCTCTCCGTTACTGCCCTATACAGGGTGTTTTCTATTTCTTCTGCTCCTTCATAATTGTAAAACTTGTATCTTTCCTGGATATAGGGGACCATGCTGAATAACCTGATTGCTTCATAATTTAAGTCTTTAGTTAGTCCAATTATACCCTCCTGCTCAATAACTCCTCTTTGTACTTCAGTTTCTATTAAGACAACTTTCATCTTATTAGCCAATAAATGTTCTCTCAAAACACCTGTCTTATCAGGATATCCTATTATTTCATTGCTTGAAAATATCATGTATTTAGGAACTATATTATGTTTTTCATGTTCTTTAAAATATGCCTTTATATATTTTTCATCAATCCAATTTGGGTTGTTATTACAGGGTCTCAATACTACTTCTAGACCAGAATCCTTTATAATCTCTATAGTATCTTTATCAAATCCTAGTCCCAATCTCATTAGTTTTGACCCAGTTAATTCTCTTAGATCAGAATAAAATTTATTATTTTCGTCAATAAGGGTTGTTTTTGAATAGAGAGCCTCCTTTTCTGTACCGTCTAATATTATTATAAATTGGTTTTCAGTATTAAATAGCTTATACTTGTTTTCATCATACCTTTCATCCATTCTCACTTTTAATAATTGGAAAAGAGACTCTGAATCAGTTACTACTACAAGATCATATTTATCCCTTCCGCTTTCATCTATATAGTTCACTAGTGGCTGAGGATACTTGTCTCTCCAGCCAATTTCCCTTATTATGTTCCCTACCATTTTAACTTCAAGAGGCTTTTGGTCTTCCATCATTGATTCAAATGTATCTTCATTTATAGTTACGGAGTTTACTCCTAAGTCCTTAAACTTCTTTAACCACCAGCTTAAACCTTCTTCAGTTTGTTCTGCAAACTTTATGATATCATTATAATCCAAAGTTATATCAACAGTTTTATTGTCACCTTCTATCCTTACCCTATTGATAGCCAATATTGAAGAAGCTATTATTCCTATTAAAATAAATATAATTAAGATGTTATTTTTCTTCATAACTAGATCCTCCCGAAGTATTTTACAATTCCTATGAAATCCGTGTATTAGTAATTTTTTTATTCTAGAATTTCACTTAACCTTCCATTCTTCATAAGATTTTTCTTCAATATTATATCTGAAACCTTTAATTCTTCCTGCTTTGCCCTAGCTTCAGATATGATCCCTTCATCTTCTATAGGTTGATTGTTATTATCATACAATACTCTTTCTTGATTATTATAATAATAGTTATCGAAAATAACACTTCCATCCCATTTCACACAATATCCAGGTCCATCTAATAATAAAGATTTCCCCATTACATAAGGATGGTGGATTCCCATTAAATCTAAGATGGTAGGTAATATATCAATTTGTCCACCGGCTTTTTCTATGGTCCTACCTTCTAATTCAGAACCAGTATAAATCCATACTGGAACTTTTTGGATTTTATTCCATGCAATACTTGAACCATCAAGGCCTAATAGTGCCTCAGTTAAACCTCTTTGGTCTTGGTATAACCCACTATGGTCTCCATATATTACTATAAGTGTATTTTCCAGTTGTCCCCTTTCTTCCAATTCCTTAAATAGGCTTTCTATTGCAGTATCTACATACCTCATAGATTTTAAATAGTTTCCAACTTGAGTTCCCTCAAATTCTCCGGTATATAAGTCTATGTCACCAAAAGCATCGTAAGGATGGTGGGAGGACAGGGTGATTAAAAAGCTAAAAAACTTGTCATTCTTTAGGCTAATATCTAATGATTGTTTAAAAAAGGATTCATCACTAATAGCCCAACCTCTTTTTTCATTTAATTCAAAATCATTCATGCTAAAATACTTATCATAATTATAATTTCTATATACTGCCTCCCTGTTCCAGAAGGAGGATTCATATCCATGAAAGGCGTAGGATACATAACCTAAATCCTTCATTACTTTCCCTAGGGATAGAAAATCATTTGTGGGATACAGATAATTAACTGCTCCTGTTATTGTAGGATACATTGAATTATTTAACATAAATTCTGCATCAGAAGTATTGCCTCCTGCAACTTGGTGATAAATGTTGTTGAAGTAAAAACTATTGTTTTTTAACTTGTTTAAGAAGGGTGTAACCTCTTGACCTTCTATATTTAAACCTACTACAAACTCCTGCATGGCTTCAACTTGTACTACTATTAAGTTTTTATCAGCGGCAATACCATAATAACTACTTTTTTCACTTCCCCTTGATTGGTAAAATTCTTTTAATGTAATTATCTCATCATCTGTTAGGGGCTTGTTCCTAATTATCCTTTGCTTTACAAAATCATATATATCAAAACCGTGGAAATAAATTGTACCTAAGTCCTGGGCGATGTTTTTTCTTTGATAAACATGCCTTGACCTATCAATCCTTTTAGTAGTTATATTAAATACGGAAATCCCCAAAACAAGTGATAAAAGAATAGCTATACTTCTTATTAATATCAGTTTAGGATTTGTCTTAACCCTTATATTTTTTATAAAATATATAAAAATTATAATGACTGGAATATCTATAAAAAACACTATATCCTTTATTTTTAATAAAGAAAAAATGCTTTGGGCTATATCATTTACAAAGCCAACCTGGTATAAGATTGGAATTGTAAGAGGAATACCATAGTATCTACCGTAAAGAGTATCACTAAAGAGTAAAACTGAAATCAAAATATTTAATCCTAATAGGACCCCTTTAAACCTCTTTGGAGCCCACAGGGCTACAAAGAAGACTAGAATACAAGAAGTCAAAAAAATATAGACTGAAATGTAATTCAGCAGGCTAAAAGGTGGTTCCTTTAGCTTAATGGTATACTGCAAGTATATGGACTTGGTAAAAATACTGAAAATGGTCCCTAATATAAATATAAGCTCTAAAACAAATGGTTTTGTTAATATTTTCTCCAACTTTTCTGTGTTAGTATTATTAAATTTTAGCATTTTGCACCTCTATCTAGTTTCTTGTATCTATTTCTTATTTTACAACATATTTTTTAGTTTACTATGTGTCATATTATATAATATTAAATAGCTCATTACAAGAATATTAGGATATTAGCTAAGGGATTTGAAATAAAAATAGGCATCTTTTCGATGCCTATTTTTTAATATGTATTATTATAAATCTACTAATCCTAAGCTAATTTTTAAACATTCATCTACATTTTTCATCATTTCATCGCTAAACTTTCCTATTCTTTCACGGAGTCTCTTTTTATCTATTGTTCTTATTTGCTCCAGAAGGACTACCGAATCTTTAGGCAGTCCATATTCTGGGGCATTGATCTCTACATGTGTTGGTAATTTAGCCTTATTTATCTGAGAAGTAATAGCCGCTATAATTATAGTTGGACTATATTTGTTCCCGATATCGTTTTGGATTACAATTACAGGCCTTACTCCTCCTTGTTCAGATCCCACTACGGGACTTAAGTCCGCATAATATATTTCCCCTCTTTTTACAATCATAACATCCCACGCCTTTTAAGATTTGCTTCATAACAGACTAGGTCAGTAATATCCTGCTCTAGCCCCATTTCAGCAAAATCTAAATTTATTTGACTCATTTCTTCGTATCCTTCCTTCAGTTTCTCTATTATCTCTAATCTTCTTCTTTCATTCACAATAACCTTCATTGTCTCTATAACACTATCTGACTTACTTTTACAATCAACAGGTACCATTAGATTAACTTGATTAAGGAGGCTGTTAGATAAGCTAGCTAGCACCCTTCTGGTCTCAGCCACAATATGCACCCCCAAATGCCAATGAATTATTTAAAAATGCTTAGGATAATTATATATTTACTATGTTCATTATGTCAGTAAATAGATAGAATTAGTAAAATCATCTTTCGATTAAATAGTCAACTATCTTAACTATTTCATCCCTTGAGATATATACTCTTGGTACCCTTCTACCAACCATGCATACAATCTCGTAATTTATTGTACCCAGTTTTTCAGCCACTTCATCTACATGGGGATAGCCTTCTTTTCCATAACCAAATAATACAACTTCATCCCCTACTTTTACATCTTCAATATCTGTTACATCTATCATGCATTGGTCCATACAAATTTTTCCAACTATTTTTGCTCGTTTCCCATTGATACATACTTCAGCCTTCTCAGTTAACATCCTGGTGAAACCGTCAGCATAACCGATTGGAATGGTAGCGATTTTTGATTCTCTTTCAGTAACAAAGATTTGGCCATAGCTAATTCCTGTTCCCTTAGCTACTGTTTTTAAATGGGAAATTCTAGCTTTCAAAGTCATGGCTGGTTTTAAGTCAACTCTATCTAATTTCACTTCATCTGAGGGTTTTAGACCATAAATCATTATTCCAGCTCTAACCATATTTAAGTTGAAGTCTGGCAGGTCTATGATGGCAGCACTATTAGATACATGTCTTATAGGTATATTAATACCCTTTTCTTCTAACTTTTTAACCACTGATGTGAATTTTTTATATTGGGTATTTGCATGACCCTTGTCAATTTCATCAGCCTTTGCAAAATGAGTGAATATACCTTCTAAATATAAGTTTGGAAGTTTTGATATTTTGAGTATTTCTTCTACAGTCTCATCAGTAGGCAAGAAACCAATCCTTCCCATGCCACTGTCAATTTTAATATGGACTGTAGCCTTCTTATTTAGCTTTGTTGCTTTTTCAGATAATATTCTAGCATCATCATAGCCATAAATAGTTTGAATTATATCATACTCTATTACTTGTTCAAATAAAGTGGTAGGTGTATAACCTAAAATTAAGATAGGTACTGTAAAACCTGCTTTTCTTAATTCAATAGCTTCAGTTAGTACAGCTACTGCTAACCTATCAGCCCCGTTGTCTAGGAAGGTCTGAGCAATTTCTACAGATCCATGGCCATATCCATTTGCCTTTACAACTGCAGTGACTAAAGCATCCTTGTGAGTAAGCTTTCTTACTTCACTAATGTTGTGGGCTAAATTATCTAGGTTTATTTCTGCCCACACTGGCCTAGTTTCATCTAAGGTATACATTAAGATTTCCCCCTTATAAATTACTTTATTTCTTCAAAAACTTAAAACTTTCGTAGGTAATTTCTACTATAAGTTTATCACTATCATCGTATATATTCAACTTATATGGGGTAAAACCTTTCTTTCTAATCCAAATTTTTGCCCTGTCCCTATACCTATTTTGGTCTTCTAGTTCTAGTTCAAATACTAGGTATTCAGAATTATCAATTTCCTCACTTCCTATTAACTTTGCCCTGTAAATATCTTCAAAGAAATCGCCTATTACCAGTTGCTTATTTAAAGATTTTATGGCTACTAAGGATATGGATTGTTCTATGGATGGATGCTCTAGAAAAATCTTATCATTAGTATTTAAGATTATTATCCCCTTACTCTCCTTAGGTTCTAAGATCTCCAATTTATATTCTTCAGAACTACTATAGGTTTCTTCTATTAAATATATTGATTCTTCTTCCCCTGAAATTATCCTTATATTTGCCCTACATTTATATCCCTTATATTCATCATAGGCTTTTTCAATTTTAGATAGGTATTTTTCATCCTTTGACCATCCACAAGATGTTAATAGCATCATAAGAATCAAGATAAGAAATAGAATTTTTTTCAATAATACCCCAACCTTTACAATTGAATTGTTTTAATACTATAGGGAATATTATCTATAATATCAGTGGCAATTAGTCCATATTCTCCCTTTTCTAAACTTCCCAGATCACCTGCCAAGCCATGACAATATACACCTAGTTTCCCACTGTTAAAAGGACTTAATCCTTGGGCGATGAAACTAGCAATGACCCCCGTAAGGACATCTCCACTTCCTGCAGTAGCCATACCAGGGTTGCCTGTTTCATTTACATAAATCTTGTCTTCATGGTATGCAACTATAGTATTAAATCCTTTTAAAACTACTATTATATTATATTTGTTAGAAATATAATTAGAATAATAAATTCTATTATCTTGGATCTCCTTAATGCTTACCCTAGCTAGTCTTGCTAATTCTCCTGGATGGGGAGTTATTATTATCTGATTCTTATGATTATGTAAAATATCAGGTTTTAAAGATATACAGTTTATTCCATCAGCATCTATTATTATAGGCCCCTTAAAGTTTCTTATTATTTCTTCTAGTAAATGAATCCTGTCTTCATCTACCCCCATACCTGGCCCTATGGCTACTACATCTATATTTTCCAAGGCTTCCAAAATAGGCCCTAGGGAATCCTTAGTAAAAACTCCTCTCCCCTTATCCTCTACAGGCCTTACAATTGCCTCAGTAAGCTTAATGGACATAATGGCCTCTAAGGCTTTGGGTACTATGGTATAGACTAGGCCTGCCCCAGCCCTTAAGGCTGCCATAGAAGAAAGGAAAGGGGCCCCTGTCATTCCTCTACTGCCACCTATTATTGCTAGCCTGCCATAGGTCCCCTTGTGGCTATTAGCTTGTCTTTTAGGCAGTAGGTTCTTCATGGATTTATCAATTCTAAGGAAAGATTTATAAAAATCCAAATATCCTATGGCGTTAGCTATGGCATAATCCTCTTCATGGCTAATAGATATTTCCACATCTGTTATTTTTATTTGTTCCATTCTATCTTTAAGCTTTTGGGAAATATTAACATAGGGCTTGTGATTTTTATGAAGAATCTCAATATCCTTCCACCCAATAGTGCCTATTCCAGTACCTAAGACCTTGCTTATGGCCTCCTTAGCAGCAAACATACCTGCTACAGTTTCTGCCCTGTTGCCTTTATAGGATATATACTCCACTTCCTTTTCTGTAAAGATTTTATTATAAAATCTTTCCTTTTCCTTGGATAGGATTTTTCTTATCCTATCTATTTTTACAATATCAATACCTGTGGTTAAGTTATTAAATCCCTTCATCTTATCTCAATCTCTCTTCATCTATTTTTTCAATTGTATCAGAACCTAGTAGGCCATGAAAAAACCTGTAGGTCTCATTTATCCACTCTTCATAATCATGTTTAATCTTGATTAGTTCCTTTAGCCTTGTCCTCAATACATCTATTTCTTCTATGGATTGCTTTAAGATCTTTTCTCTATTATTTAATTCCCTATATCCATATTCTATAGTAGCATTTAGTAAATTCAGATTTGCCTCCCGAATCTCCTTTGGCATTGTTTCCAACTGAAAGATTAATTCATTTAATTCTTCATTGATTCTTTCTACCTTATTTTTATATTCATCTAATAATCTTATGTTTTCAGGCTTGTTCTCATTATTTACTGAATCTGATATACCTAAAATCATTTTCATGGCCTTTAATTTTTCCCTTTGCAGGTCTTTAGTTTTAATATCTAATTCCTTTTCCTTTTCTACAAGTGCTATGAGTTCTTCCCTTGCTCTTTGAATATTCCTATTCCTAGCCTTTCCAAATAGCTTAACCCAAGAAGGCTCATTGTATAATAATGGTATCCTATTCTTTTTAATTAACTTTTCGTCTAAATCAATGCTTCTTTTCAAAGTATTCCCCCCTTACTTATAATTTTACTAATTTAGACATGGATTTACAAAGGATATAATCCATAATTTAAGCATTTCATCACTTTAGGTAATAATACCCATAAAAATAGGATTGGAATAATCCAATCCTATAAAACAGCCTTGTTTTTAACCACAAAGACCTTATTATATTTATCCTTAGTCTCTTTGAAAATTACATGGCTTACATTGACTACTGTTACCCCTTCTAGGTTTAGGAGTGTTTTTTCAATTTCTTTTGCAACCTTAGCATCTAAACTAGCAAAGGCTTCATCCAAAAAAATTATGTCAGTTTTTGCTAGAAGTCCCCTTGCTATGGCAATCCTAGATTTTTCACCACCTGAAATATTCTTGCCATTATCATATATTATGGTGTCTAATCCATTTGGCAGACCCCTTATAAAGTCAGTAAGGCCAGCCCTTTCTATGGCAAGATTTATTTCTTCATCACTATAATCCTTATATAGGGTAATATTATTTTTTACACTATCTTCAAAAAGAAATACCTGCTGTTCCACATTGGAAATATTTTTAAAATAGGATTCTTTTTTTACATCCCTTAAATTTTTACCATCAATTAATATTTCACCCCTTGTGGGATTAAAATATTTTCTTAAAAGCTTAAGGAAGGTTGATTTCCCACCACCACTGGGACCTACAATTAAATACTTCTCCCCCTTATTTATACTTAAATCAACATCCTCTAATACCTGATTGTCATCATAGCTAAAGGACACGTTTTTAAATTCAATACTAGACTTAAAATCATCTAATTCTAAAGTTTCTTTATAATCATCATGATTTTTTAAACTTTCATCCATCTTATTGAATAGGGTCTTAACAGATACAATCTTGGGGAATAGTTCCGTTAAACCCATCAGGGGGAAGAACATGTTCTCCATATTATTTACTATTAATATAACTGCTCCTGCTGTAATAGAACCCTTAATTGCCATATAAACAGCCACCATAAAGGTTAGAAAAATTGACATCATAATAGTAAATTGTTGTGATGCAAATATATAGGTAGAAATCCTATCTATTATATAACCCTTGTGCTGAATACTTTCACTCTTATCATAAAAGTCGTCTTTAACCTTATCATTTAAATCATTTGCCTTTATGATTTGAAAGGCCCCAAGTACTTCTTTTATATAGGAGGTGTAGCCTTCAAATAAGTCGGTTCTTTGTCTTTCATGCTTTTGTAAGGGCTTCCCTGCAAGCATTGATAATATGGATGATATTACAGTAATCCCTATCCCGATAAATAAGGCTGAAGGGCTAACTGATGCAATAACTATAAAGGATACTAAAAACCTAATTAAACCAGCCCCCACCCCATATATACCAACAAGATAATTCTGCTCTATACTATTCATATCATTAGTTAAGGCAGCTAAATACTTTGCATTGTTTTCCCCTTGAAACTCATTTATATTCTTTTTAAATATCCTATCTATATAATAGATTTTTGATTTTACTAAGGATTTGTTGATATACAAACCCCTAGTTATGGCAACTAGAATATTTAATGGGAGTAATATCCCAACTAGTATAAATCCTTCGAGGGACTCTTTTTTAAATAGGTCCATATTCCCATCTAGGGCATAATCTATAATTCTCATTATTTTAATAGATACATAACCGTCTATGCCTGTAGCAACAGAAATTGTCAATAATGCCAGTATTAGAAATGGTATCCCTCTACTTATAGCTTTTTTCATATGGCCACCTCCATGAAATATTCATTGGCAGCATATTGATTTACCTGGCCGTTTTTTATCTCTAAAACATAATCGTATCTTTCAGTTATTCCCTCGTAATATCTATGGGAGATAGCTATAACAGTACTATTTAAAGAAAGTATTGTTTCTTCTATCTTTCTCCCCAATTCTTCATCTAAACTAGAGCTAGCTTCATCTATAAATAAGATCTTGGAATTCTTTATTATTGCCCTGGCAATGGAGATTCTCTGCCTTTCACCACCTGAAAGGTTTTTCCCATTTTCCAGAAGCATTTCATTGATTCCATTTTCCTTTTTACTCAATAAGGACTCTAAGCCTGATTTTTGAGCAGCCTCTAGTACTTCTTCATCTGTATATGGCTTATATAGGGCAATATTATTGAATATGGTATCCTCAAAGAGGAAAACATCTTGATATATAAAGGAAACATTGTCATTTAAACTCTTTTCCTTAATCTCCCTATAGTCTACACCATCCACTTTGATTTCTCCTGTATAATCATCATAGATCATAGACAGCAACTTGATTAGGGTAGATTTTCCTGCTCCACTGGCTCCCTTTAGCAAGTATTTTTTCCCTTTTTCAATTCTAAAGGATATGTCCTTAAAAATTTCTTTTTCTTCATAATTGAAAGAAAGGTTTTTTACCTCTATTTCCTTTTCAAAAATGAATTCCTTTTCCTTTGTTAGATTGTTAGAAGTATCTTCTTCATATTTAGTAATCTTATCAAATATCTTCACTGAAGATTTTAACTGGTTTATCCTAGGTAAAACTGCAATTATACTCCATACGCATCCATTTGCCAATTGGACCATAAAGGTTGCCTCTGTTAAAGTTATCCCTCTCATAAATAAGCTAGACAAATATATTAAGGAAACAATCATAAAAGAAAAGCCTAATAATTCCAGAATCCTACTTTGTACATTTGTATAAATATTGTAGTCTAGTTTTTTCCTTTCAAGTCCTGTTACTGACTTCAATGCCTTAGAAAGAAACTCGTCTTCTATCCTATTTAGTTTTAGAATCTCAAGTCCATTGAAGGTATTAGACATATCTACTGCAAATTTTTCATTTTCCTCAGACACCTCTTCCTGTAATGATATGGTCCTTTTTTCGAAAGCCTTACTAATTACAAAGAGTATTATGGAAGAGGAAAAGGCAATCAGTGCAAATTTTAAGTCTAAGAAGGCGATCACTACTAATGAAGCTACATATATTCCCCCCTGGTAGATGATATTGATTAAAGATAGAAAAAATTCTCTTTCTATTATATTGATATCATTGATAAGATTAGATATATAGGTATCCTTAGATTTTTGACTAAAGGTCTTGTAGGATGAATTTATAATCTTATCAAAGGCTAAAAGCCTTACATCTAATAGGGTATCCCTCATAAAGGAGATCCTCATAAATCTAGATATTATAAATAATATAACCCCTAGTATGATTAATCCAATTGTAAATAAAGAAATTTTGATGAAATAATCCATACTGCCAACTTGAACACTACCAATTAACAATGATATGGCATAGTTTGTAAAAAAACGATCTATCACTGGTAGTAAGCAGGCTACAAGATATAATATGAATTTGGATTTTCTTTTCAGTAAAAGTTCTTTCAAAACTCCACCCCCTTGAGCAAACTTCTTGTACTTGTAAGTTTTTTTAGCGTCTCTAAAATTATAATAGTCTTAATGTTAAAATATGTCAATAGTTACTTTAATATTTTTAATGTTTTCTTTAAATATTTTAATATATTTATTAATTATTTTAAGGTGTCCTATTGATTTATGAAAACTTCAGTGAATATTTATTCGTTTTTAGCAAAGACTAGATTTACGGAGGTATTTATATGAATGATAAGGATAAAAAAACAAATAAAAAAGCTGGCCTTGCTGTAAACAAAGACCTATTCCCTCCTAGGGGAAGCTCCATAAATATACCTAATGACCTATTATATAGTTCCGACGAAGAAAGCTTAAATAAAATAATTGAAAATAAGAGAAAAAATATTGGTACTGATTTATACAAATAAAAATAGAGGCTTATTTTCTTAGGCCTCTATATAAATATCTATGCTTAATCTATTCAATTGTGAATTATATTATTCAAATAAAATTTATAATATCTTCCTACTTCCTGGTTTTACAATTGGTAGATTTTTCTTACATAAAGGACAAGTTTCTTTTTCATAGGTATTTATCTCCAACTTGGTTCCTGCAAATAAGGGATATTTAATATCTCCATTGGACCTATCTGCTATACAACCTATGCCTACTACTATTCCCCCATAATCTTCTACAACTTTAATGGCTTCATAGGCTGATTTTCCTGTAGTTACCACATCTTCTGCAATTAAAACTCTTTGTCCCTTTTCTATATGAAAACCTCTTTTAAGTTTCATTTCTCCATCTTCTCTTTCAGTAAATATGGCAGGTTTGCCTAGTTGACGACCTAGTTCATAGGCAACAATAACTCCCCCCATGGCTGGTCCTACAACTATATCTATATCTAAATCCCTAAGCTTTTCTACTACTAGCCCTAAGGCCTTTGCAGCCTTATCAGGATACTGTAGCAATTTTGCACATTGTACATACCTATCACTATGCTTTCCAGAGGATAATAGAAAATGTCCTTCTAGTAATGCATTGGATTCCTTTAATAAATCTAAGACCACATTAATCCCTCCAAGTTTAAATAATTCCCCTTATTTCCTCCAAGGATTTAATACCCTCTTCCTTCATATATTCTTCAATACCCTTGATTATATCTAAAGATATATCTGGCTTTATAAAATTTCCACTACCAACCTGTATTGCTGTGGCACCTGCCATAATAAACTCTATGGCATCTCTCCAATTAATAATTCCACCTATTCCTATTATTGGTACATTGACTACTTTACTGACCTCATAAACCATTCTCAGAGCAATGGGCTTGATGCAAGGCCCCGAAAGTCCAGCAGTTATATTTTCAAATATTGGTTTTCTTTTATAAACATCTATGGCTAAGGCATTGAAGGTATTTACTAAGGAAAGTCCATCTGCCCCTGCATTAACACAAGAATAAGCCATTTCCTGTATATTTTCAGCATTTGGAGATAGTTTTACAATTAAAGGCTTCTTAGATACTTTTTTTGCTTCTTTGACTACTCTTTCTGCTGTATTACATTTAATACCAAAGGCCATTCCACCCTCTTTTACATTGGGGCAGGAAATATTCAATTCTATAAAATCAATGGAAGTGTTATTTAATAGTTCAATTCCTTCTAAGTATTCATCTAGGGTACTACCCCCAAGATTAGCTAATATAACTATATCCATATTTTCTAAGAAGGGCAGGTCTTCTTCTATAAACCCCTTAACCCCTGGATTTTGCAATCCTATACTGTTCATAAGGCCTGAAGGGGTTTCATAGATGCGAATACCCTTATTTCCATCTCTTTTATTTAATGTAAGGCCCTTTGTAGATATACCACCTAATTTTTCTATGGAAAAGTATTCATCAAATTCTCTACCAAAACCGAAGGTTCCTGAGGCAGCAATAACTGGATTTTTAAGCTCAAGTCCTAAAATCTCTACCCTAGTCATTAAATACTACCTCCTCCCCTTTAAAGACTGGTCCTTCCTTACATACCCTCTCCATTCCCCTTATAGTTTCAATGGTACATCCCAGGCAAGCTCCTATGCCACAAGCCATATGATTTTCCATAGATACAAATACAGGAACTATACCCTTACACATCTTAAGGACTACCTCCATCATAGGTGTTGGTCCACAGGCATAAACTAGTTCAAAATCCTTGGGGTCAAATATTTCCGTAATAAACCCCTTATGGCCAATGGAACCATTTTCTGTAGCTATCTTTACTGTTTTTACATAGGGTCTTATTTGATCTAAAAAATATGCATTATTCCTAAACCCACTGTAGATATGGATTTCTCCAGAAAGTTTTTTGGCTAAATATAACATAGGGGCAATACCTATCCCCCCTGTTATTAAGGCAATCCTTCCTTCCATTTGCATATCAAATCCATTGCCTAAGGGCCCCAAGAGGCTCAAAGTATCTCCTTTTTTTAGCTTGGATATTATATGGGTACCCCTCCCCTTAACTTCATATAGAAACTTAATCTTACCACTTTCTATATCTGCAATACTTATAGGCCTTGAAAGAAAAGGATCTAGCCAATCCCATCCCCTTAACATATAAAATTGTCCCGGGATACCATGAAAATCTCCTTCTAATACTAATTCATATATATTAGGGCTAATTTCAGTATTCTTATATATAATACCTTTCCTATAATTCTCCTTCAAAGCCAATATCCTCCCTCATCTTAAGTACAGCTTCCCTAGTATATTCTTCAAATTTCTTAATTCCATCATCATGCTTCATATAGGCTGTAATAATTCCCCTTGAAGAGTTTACAACTCCGCCATTACCCTCATTTAAGTAAAGTCTTACATCTTTACCTCTAGCTCCCTGGGCCCCATATCCAGGTATTAAAAAATACATATCCTTATATCTTTCCCTTATCTCTATAGCTTCATCCGTATGGGTGCCACCTACAACTCCACCTATTAGGCTATAAGCTGAACTTCCTAAATATTTTTTGCCTAATTCTTCAAGCTTATCTCCTATATGATAATATAGGTGTTTTCCCTTTACATTTAGGTATTCTATATCCTTTGCACCAGGGTTAGAAGTCCTAAGTAATACAAAAATTCCCTTCTTCCCCTTATCTAGATATTTAAAATAGGGTGTTATACTGTCAAATCCCATATATGGATTTAAGGTAATAAAATCAACTTCAAAGTCTCCTTCGAAATGGGCCTTAGCATACATTTCAGCCGTTGAACTTATGTCTCCCCTCTTTATATCTCCTATGGCTAAGGCTTTAAGTTTTCTTAAATAGTTTAGGGTCTTCATATAGGCAAATAATCCTCTTATTCCATAGGCTTCATAAAAGGCAATTTGTAATTTGTAAACCGCTGTTATATCATGGGTGCAATCTATTATTCTTTTATTAAACTGATATATAACCTCATCCACATCCCCATATCTTCTTTTCATCTTCTCAGGGATATAATCTAAGCTAGTATCTAAACCAACACAGACATTACCCTTTTTTTCTACTTCCTCATAGAGTCTATCTATTATCAATATTTCACCTCCTATAGGTCCTTATTAGAATATTTAATCTCCCCACCCTTTATGGTCATCATAACTTGTCCATAGAGTTTCATACCATTAAAGGGAGTATTCTTGCCTTTTGACAGGAACTTCTGACTATCTATTAGGATTTCCTTATCCAAATCTATTAGAACTACATCCCCATCATAGGCCTTTTCAATTTTGCCCTTCCTGACACCCATTATCTTTCCAGGATTTCCTGACATTAGCTTTGAAAGCTTCTTTAAATCTATTTTACCATTCTTTACCAAACTTGTATAGGATACGGGAAAAGCCGTCTCTATCCCAGATAGGCCTGGAGCCCCTTTTAGCTTATCTTCCCCTGTATGAGGTGCGTGGTCTGTAGCTATGGCATCCACAGTTCCATCTATTATCCCTTCTATAAGTGCATCTACATCCTCTTTTGTCCTTATAGGAGGATTTACCTTATAATCATTATCCCATAAGGCAATATGATGAGGAGTTACTTCACAGGTTAGGTTTACGCCTTGAGCCTTTCCCCTTCTAACCTCTTCAATTGCCTCCTTGGTGCTTACATGGCATAAATGTAATCTGGCTCCTGTTTCCTTTGATAGATATATATCTCTAATGGTAATGATATTCTCTGATATTCTATAATCTATAGGAGTTAAATCCTCATCCTCTGCATGGATCATAAGGGTTAAATCCTTCTCTAAGGCCTTTATCATGGCCTTATACATAACTATGTTTGATTTAATTCCCTTTCCGTCATCTGATATGAACTTTACCCTTTCATCTAAATCATCTAAATGACTAAGGGTATACCCATCAAAATCCTTAGTAATTGAAACTACTTGGTGGATATCTACTAGGTCTAATTCCTTTCCTCTCTTAAGGACATATTCTACTATTTCCATAGAACTACATATGGGATTGGTATTCCCCATTAAGTTGACCAAGGTATACCCACCTCTTAAGGCTGCTAAACCACCGGTATCTAAGTCTTCTTTATAGGTATAGCCTGGCTCTCGAAAATGAACATGTAAATCTATAAAAGAAGGCATTAGGGTTAATCCTTGTCCATCTACGACTTTACAAGTGTAATTTAGGTCTTCACCAAAATCCTCTATTTTGCCATCTTTTATATATAAGTCCCCTAGAAAATCCTTGCTTTCGTCTACTATCCTAGCTGCTTTAATTAAGATCTCCATTTTATCCCTCCCAAGAATAAATCTGGTCACAGTACTCACATTTATATATCCCCTTATTTTCATCTAGTAAAACAAATTTATGAGTAATTCCTCTTTCTTCGGATGTAATACATCTTGGGTTTTTACATTGGATAATTCCTTCAACCCTATCCGGCAAGGACAAGTTTATCTTTTCTATGATTTTTTCATCTTCAATAATATTTACTGTAATATTCGGGTCAATAAAACCTAACATTGCTAAATCTAAATCTATTACATTTTCTATTTTTATCATGTCTTTCCTACCATATTTTCTACTTGTAGCATTCATTATTAAAGCTACAGTAAAATTAGCCCTATCTAGCTTCAAGTACTCAAATATTCTAATACCGTATCCTGGCTTAATATGGTCTATAACTATTCCCTTAGTTATGCTATTTATATTTAACATTTACTTCACCCCCAATAGTTTGGCTATAAGTGCCATCCTAACAAACATCCCATATCTTACTTGTTTAAAGTACCAAGCCCTAGGGTCATTATCTACCTCCATGCTAATTTCATTGACTCTAGGCAATGGATGTAAAATCGTCAAGTCTTCCTTTGCACTCTTCAGTTTTTCCTTATCCAAAATATAGCTATCCTTCAACCTTATATAATCTGCCTCATTAAAAAACCTCTCTTTTTGTACCCTAGTCATATATAAAATATCAAGTCTTTCAATGACATCTTCAAGCCTTTCCACTTCAATATAGTCTATTAGTTTCCTATCCAATACTTCTGTTTTTATATATTTTGGAACTTGGAGTTCATTGGGAGATATGAGTATAAACTTTATATTTTCATATCTAGACATTGCTTTAATTAGAGAATGGACTGTCCGGCCAAATTTAAGGTCACCGCAGAGACCAATGGTTAGATTGGTAAGATTCCCCTTAGCAATTCTAATTGTTAATAGGTCTGCTAAAGTTTGTGTGGGGTGTTGGTGGCCACCATCTCCTGCATTTATTAGAGGGACATTGGAAAATTGGGAAGCATATTTGGGAGCTCCTTCTTTTGGATGTCGCATTGCAATAATATCTGTATATGCTGCCACAGTTCTTATGGTGTCAGGTAAGTTCTCTCCCTTTGTAACTGAGCTAGAACTAGGCTCAGAAAAACCAACTACTTCACCACCTAGTCTGAGCATAGCAGACTCAAAACTTAGTCTGGTTCTAGTACTTGGTTCATAAAATAAGGTTCCTAAGATTTTACCATTACATAGATGGGTAAAATTCTCCGGATTATTAATAATTTCTTCTGCTAATGAGAATATTTGGTCAAGTTCTTCAACTGAAAAATCTTGGGGGTCAATTAGATGCCTTCCCTTTAACATTTTTTAACCTCCTTTATGACTTCGTCCCTTTAAAGGATTACATTAAAAAAGCCTTCCACTAGGAAGGCACAATTGTCATAAGTAATATCTGTAACCCTTCCTAACCTCTCTGGATTAGATTAAAGGTATATTTTTTTATAGGATATCACAGAAGGAATGAAAAGTCTATATTTTTATAAGCTAAACCCCTGACAAAATTGTCAGGGGTCTATTTAGTATTCTATGTCATTTGGTTAGTATTAACAACTGCTGTTAATGAAGATTTTATTTGGTTTACATCATTTGGATTTGCTTGTGGTGCTGGAGTATAATATCCTTTTTGCTCTGCCATTTGATACAATTGATACTGCCATTGTTCTGCTTCATTTCTTAAAGTTTGAAAAGTTGATCTTAATTGTTGGTTTGAGCATTCTTGAATTGCCATTGTGTAAGCATTTATACTAGCCTTTGTACCAGCCAAAAGATCGTTAACTATATCCCTTTCGTGCATTTCTTTACCTCCTTATTTTAAAGAATTTATCAAATTAGTAGCAGTAGTTTGAGCATCTGTACTTTGCTTTTGAAGCATCTGTTTTAATTGAGGGTCTTGAACTTGATTTGCATACATGGAAAATTTGCTGCTCATTACTATGTGATTTGAAGCAATTTCCTTAACACAGTTTAATTCCTGTTGAGTTACATTAGATAGATTTAACGTATTTTTGAGGGCCACAAAAATCTCTCCTTCCTTATTAATAAATTTTGCTCTTATTTATTGTTTGTTAAAAACACATTTTTATTCTTAAAAACACATTTTTATTCTAGGAAAAGATTTATAAATATATATAAACAAATTGGAAAAACTAAAATAGGAGGTAATGGAGATGAAAAAAATTCCAAATTTTAATGTCTTTAATAAGTGGAATGATTACTATGAAACTGAAGAACTTGAAAGAACTGATATAGCTGATTTTGACCACCTAAACCCAAGAAGACCAGATGCCTATATCAATTTTAATAGTAATATTTTCCCTAATCCTCAATACTACTTTAATGACCCAGATGAGATGAATGAGCTAGATTGGGACTAAATGATTTTCAATTGGAAGAAGTTGTTTAATAAAAAAATTATATATTTTCTATTGACAAAGAAAAATTTGATGTTATAATCTTGTATTAATATGAATAAATGCTTTTAAATGCTTTGAAGAGAAGAGTAGGATTGTGAATACTCATACAGAGAGCTTCCGTTGGTGAGAAGAAGCAGAGGATAACAGTCTGAAGATGGTCTCGGAGTAGGAGTGTCGAAGTTTTTTTTAGACATTCACGTGTGCACACGTTACAGTGCTAGGGTATTGATGGATTTTTTTCCTGCGTACTCGATGAGGTACTGTATCGTGAGGTCAGTATAAATTAAGGGTGGTAACACGAAGCTTTCGTCCCTTTGCTTTTTTGCAAAGAGGTGAAGGCTTTTTTTTATGACCTAAAGTTGACCTAACCCAATTTGCGAAGCAAATTGTTGGTAGGTCATTCGCAACGAGAACCAAATCTATGCGTGTTTGCGAGCAAATAGATTTGTGTTTCGAGACTGCGTAATTGCCCAACCTAATGAGTTTTATTTAATCTAATAGAATAAATTTTAAACCGACTCTCCATTCCAAATTTGAGTCTTATTTAAAATTATTCTTTCACCTATGATACTAAATCTTGACCCAACAATTGTAAATAGTAAATTAATATAATTGTCAAATGTCAACTGTCCATTGTCAATTGATAAAGATTGGAGGTAAGGAATTTGATCAAAATTGCTAATGTGAGTAAGGTATTTGAGAATGGAAAAACTAAACTTGAAGCAGTTAAAGATATTTCTTTAAAAATCAATAAAGGAGAAATATTTGGAATCATCGGTTTAAGTGGTGCTGGCAAGTCCACCCTAATCAGATGTTTAAATAGGCTTGAGGAACCTACTGAAGGGAAAATCTTTATTAATGATCTTGAATTGACAAGCCTTAACAAGGAAGATTTAAGACTTGCTAGGAAAAATATTGGCATGATATTTCAACATTTTAACCTATTGGATCAAAAAACTGTTTATGAAAATATTGCCTTCCCTTTACGACTTGAAAAACTAGGTAAAAAACAAATAGATGCTAGGGTAAATCAGCTTTTAGAATATGTGGATTTAAAGGACAAGAAAAATAATTATCCTAGTCAACTAAGTGGTGGACAAAAACAAAGAGTGGCTATTGCTAGGGCAATTGCAAACAATCCTAAGATTTTACTCAGCGATGAGGGAACTTCTGCATTAGACCCGAAAACTACGAAATCTATATTAGAATTACTAAAGAAAATAAGGGATGAGTTTAATATTACAATAGTTATGATCACCCATCAAATGGAAGTAGTAAAGGAAATCTGTGATAGGGTAGCCATAATGGAAAATGGGCAAATAGTTGAGATAAATACTGTGGAGAACCTCTTTAAAAACCCTAAGACAAAAGTTGCCCATAGCTTTATTAATTCCCTACAGGGAAATGTTGAAGAAGAAATTATAAATCCTAAAAACTACAAAGGAAAAATCATTAGATTGAGCTTCATGGGAGATAGTGCAAAAAAACCTATAGTATCTAAAGTAATAAGAAACTTCAACATAGATGTAAACATCCTATCTGGTAATATCAACAAGTTACATGCAAGTAGTATAGGTAATCTAACCCTTGAGTTAATAGGTGAAGATGATGAAATAAACAATGCCTTACTATTCTTAAAAAATGAAAGTGTCCATGTGGAGGTGATATAATGGCTGAAATGATTATACCGTCTATATTAGAAACCATATATATGGTATCTGTATCTACTATTTTTTCAATACTATTGGGATTTCCTTTAGGAGTACTTTTAGTAATTACTGAAAAGGGTAGTATATGGGAAAAACCTCTATTTAACAAGATTCTAGGTGGAATCATAAATGTTTTAAGGTCTATTCCTTTCATTATATTAATGATCATAGTTTTTCCCATTTCTAAGCTCATAGTTGGAAAAACTATAGGTACTACCGCAACTATTGTTCCTCTTTCCATAGCTGCTGCTCCCTTTGTTGCAAGGGTCATGGAAGGAAGCCTAAAGGAAACTCCAAAGGGTGTAATTGAATCCAGCCTTGCTATGGGTGCTACAGTTCCCCAAATTGTATTTAAGGTTTTAATACCAGAATCACTTCCATCCATTGTTTCAGGTATAACCCTTACCATAATAAACTTAATTGGATATTCAGCCATGGCTGGAGCCATAGGAGGAGGTGGTTTAGGCAATTTAGCTATACGTTTTGGACTTTATAGTCGTAAAACAGATATAATGATAGCTTCTATCATTGTTATTATAATTTTAGTTCAAGGAATACAATTTTTAGGAAATAGGATTTCAAAAATTGTGAATAAAAAATAAGGAATAAAATATTGAGGAGGAATTGAATTGAAAAAGATATTATCATTTGCATTAGCTTTAGTATTATCATTATCCCTATTGGCTGGATGTGGTTCAAGTGGTTCAGAGCTAGAAAAGATTAAGATAGGTGTTTCACCAGAGCCCCATGCAAAATTAGTTGAACTAGTAGTTGATGATTTGAAAAAGGAAGGTATAGAAGTTGAAATAGTGGTATTCACCGATTATATAACACCAAACCTATCCCTTGATAGTGGTGAATTAGATGCTAACTTTTTCCAACATGAGCCATATTTACTAAATCATGTGGCTGAAGAAGGTTTAGACTTAGTTACACTTGGTAAGGTACATGTGGAACCAATGGCTTTATATTCTAATAAATATGATTCAGTAGATGAATTTCCTGATGGTGCAACTATCAGTATCCCTAATGACACTGTAAATGGTGGTAGGGCCTTACTCTTACTTGAAGCCAATGGCTTAATCAAATTAAAAGAAGGTGTTGGAGTAAATGCAACTGAAGTAGATATAGTTGAAAATCCTAAAAACCTTAAATTCCAAGCTCTTGAAGCAGCAGTTTTACCAATAACTTTAGATGATGTAGATGGAGCTGTTATCAATGGAAACTACGCTATAGAGGCTGGCCTAAATCCAGTAAGAGATGGTCTTTTAGTAGAAGGTGGAGAATCACCCTATGCTAATTTAGTAGCTGTAAAGGCAGGTCAAGAAAATGAAGATAAATTTGTAAAACTATTAAAAGCTCTACAATCAGAAGAAGTAAAAAAATATATAGAAGAAACTTATGAAGGTGCTGTAGTACCAGCATTCTAAGAAAAAACTCCTATGGAAGAACCATGGGAGTTTTTTTACTTAACATTTTTAGTTATAATGATCAGAATATCCCCTTTATTATCATAGCAATCCCTAGTATCATTAATGGGATGCCAACAATTGCACCAACAATAGTAAGAGTCAATAAGACTCCAATTACTGTAATAATAAACCCCAATAATATTGCAATTAACTTTCCAGTGATTTTGATGACACTTTCTACTATTTTAAAAGCTAATGTAAAAGGAAACAATAATAATTTCATTTGATCCCTCCAAATCTTCTTCCTTAATCTAACTTATTGCCTTCAAACAAACTAATAATCACTATTATTATAGTCTTTTACCCATTTTTCTGATACTTTTCTCCCTTATTTAAGTTGTATATTTTATATATATGTATTATAAGTAAGTATATAATAAGATTCATTATAAGAATAACATAAATTATCCATCTTGTATAATCTTATAAAAGTGGTTAATGATAAGTTCAAATGTAAGAAAAGGAGTTTTTTATGTACTATATAGTATTAGACTTGGAGTTTAATCAAGATTTTCCTTCATTACAAAAGCATGATTTTAAGAGAAATAGGTCCTTATTAGAAATAATTCAAATTGGTGCAATTAAATTAGATAAGAATTTTAACACTATAGGCAGCTTTAATCGTTATATAAAACCAAGGATTTTTTTAAGAGTTAGTGAGTTCATAACTGAATTAACTGGAATTACTACTGAACAACTGATGGATGAGAAGGAGTTCCCAGAGGTTTACCATGAATTTATCCAATTTATTGGAAGTAAAGATTCTATACTATGTATCTGGGGCTTGTCTGATATAAGAGAGTTATTTAAAAACACAAAATACCACAAGATTGATGATATATCCCTACCTAGATCATATATCAATCTACAACCTTATACTTCCAAATTTCTAGGATTTTCATCTAAAAGACTACTAAGTCTAGAATATGCTGTTAATGCCTTAGGTATTAAATCCCCATTTAATTTTCATGATGCTTTAAATGATGCATATTATACTGCTGAAATTTTCAAAAAAATATTTACTTCATCTATTAAACCTAATATATATGATCCTAATTATGTTAAGGCAAAACCTATTAAGATTAGAAAGGTAGTAGATTATGAGGCCTTAAATAAGCAATTTGAAAAAATGTATAATCGTCCTTTAACCCATGAAGAAACAGAAATGATTAGGCTTGCCTATTTGATGGGTAAGACTAAGCAATTCTTAAAGGTAGAAAGACCAAAAGAGCTAAATTAACTCTTTTGGTCTTTAAATATTCTCTCAAAACATTTATCCCTATTTTCCCATATCCATAAAAGCATCTCCCTATTTCTAATGGCTAAACCCTTATATGATTCATTATCTAATAACCATGCTATAAAGATCATTTGGATGGAATAAATTACATATGGGATTGCTTCCTTTTCCCAGTTGGATAAATTTACAGCTTTATCATATCCTCTTATTATGCCCCTTAATATATCAGGCCACTTTTCATAACCAGCTTCTATTTCCCCTGCTTCAGATAAGATTCCAGTTGCACAGTAACAGGGGTCAAAAATCCTTACATTACGTTCGCTTATTTCAAATTCTAAAAATCCACTTACTTCCACTTCATTAAATATTATATTAGAAGGATTGGCATCCCTATGAATTATATGTCTAGGTGAGTTGTCATAAATTTTTGGGAAGTTATTGATATAGTTTTCATAGAACTCATCAGGTAATGGGCAGGCCCATTGCTCCATGGTAACTCTTGTTTTTGGCAAGGCCCAATCTAGTACCGTTTTCAATAGGTTATTATCATTTACTTCAATACTCTTGTCTTGTTTCTTTAATATCTTGTGTAAACTGCCAATTGCCTCACCATATTTTTCCCCAATTGACTCCCTATTGTGAGAGTATCTCTCATCTGGACTTAAGAATTGTCCTTCAATCCGGTTTGTTAAAATGTAATACCTATCATCTTGGATGATAAAATCTTCACCTGTTTTTGTCTTAATAGGGGTAGGTGATTTCATTCCAGCTTTCTCTAGTGCTCTTGATATAGCAATATGGGTTTTTAATCCTGATATATTTTTCCCAGTTTTAAATATATATTTATCCCCTATGGACCATGCATTATTTGATTTTATTGCTCCACCTGCTGTAAAAACATCATTGATTTCTAGTTCTTTTTCTACATCCCATTTAGATAGCAATTGAGTTATTTGCCTCTTATTAAGCATAAACTTTGCCTCCTTACTTAAATCTATTGGTACTGGCTTGCTAACAGTATTTAGATCTAAATACCTTGTAGGAGAGCAACCAAATTCACGTTTAAATGCTTTATAAAAGCCTGGATAGGTGTTAAAACCATATTCTAATGCCACGTCTATTGTTTTCTTTCCAGCTTGTATATCATAAATTCCATGGTAAAGTCTACGTTTTGTCATATAGGCAGCTACTGGCATACCTATATAGTTTGAAAACAAGCGACAAAAGTGATAAACAGAAAATCCAGCATGCTGGGCAATTTCCGTAATAGTAATATCCGTCTTTAGGTTTTCCTCAATATAGTCAATAGATTTTTGTAATAGTTCTACTGTAGTAATGGTTATCATCTCCTAAACTTACTCCCTAGCTAGGTTAGCTTAAGTTTAGCATAATAATTTTCCAAAACATTTCCTATTTTGCTCTATTGGAAATTTTTATTGCATTGGCATAAAACTGACCTTCCAACTCCAATTATTATCCATAACTAACTTAAATGAAAATCTAAAAGGATTTCCAGAACCATCGTATTCTTCAAGATACTTGTCTTCCCAGGATACAATAGCCTCCTTATAATCATTTAGGTACTTTATTTCAATATTGACTGGGTTTTCAAAGTGACTAAAATCTTTTGGTCTATCTTCCTTAGGAATTTTCATATGGTCTTCCTTACTCCAACCAAACTCATTATGGTCCTTAGTATATAATTCCCATTCTGCTTCATAATTCTTTTCCTTCTGAGCATGAAGATATAGCTTCATTATACTTATGGGACTAAGGAAAGTAAGTTCTCTATCATTATAATCCTCAGTAAACCTATTAAAAGCTTCTTTTTCTATATCAGTAAGGACTAAAAAACTTCCTTCTAAAATATCAGGGTTTTTCCAATGAGTACTTAGTTCTATATACTCTACAAGCTTTGAATCCTTATCATAACAAATAGCCAGTGTATAATCCCCAGCATAATAATATGCAAACATATTATTGGCAAACCTACTCTCTGGATCTTCCCTCAATTCATCATAAATATCTAGCCCATTTGGTTGGCCTAATATATCTATGACTTCACCTATGGTCATTCCAGCATGAATCCCAAAGGCTTCATTAGTAATAATACTATTTATACTTCCATAAAGGTAATTATTGTTTTGGTCTATATAACCATCTGTGAAAAAAATCCTATCTCCATATTTCATGAAGAGGCCACCTGTATAATAATCAGATTGTGTTGGCTCTCCCCATTTTTTAGCTAGATCCATTCCCGAGTCACCAATCCCAAATTCTATCCCATCCATATATCCTTCATAAGCTAGTCTTAATTCTTCTTTAAATATGGCCTTGTCTTGCTTCCTGGTTAAAGTAATTATTGTAATTATAATTAACAAGATAGCTCCTATAGAAATATACCAAATTTTTGATTTCTTATATTTCATTACAATCCCCCCCAATTACCTAGCTTACCCTTTTAACCCCAGTATCCCTATTTTGAAGCCTGCCTCCTATAGTAAACAGATACTTCTAAAACAAATATTAATCTATAACTTTCCAGGTGATTTCACCATCTTTTATATCATATTCTAAAAGTATAAATCCAAAAATATGACCATCTTCAAAATATGCCAAAACCCATTTATCAGTCAATACCTGAATATGTTTATCAGAGTAAAATCCCATGGTCCCACCTAAGACACCATCAAAAGGAATGAGTTCACTACGAGATTGAAGGTCTAAAACTATGTCTTCTAAGTCTCCAGTAAAACCCTTTACTTTTAAATTGCTTAGAATAGCATCATCAAAACCCCTATATGCCTCCAAGTCTTCCTTCAAATTCTCAACTTCATTTTTTAAATTCTCTATAGCCATCATATTTTCCAGATTTAATTCCTCTAATCTCTTATTTTCATTGGTTAGTTCAAGGTTTTTTTCTCCTGAACTAGCTATTAGGTCGATAAATTCCATCCTTTTGAAATAAAATACCATTATTAATACCATAAACATAAGAGCATAGAAAATTCTCTCTTTATTCTTCAACTGATCCCCTCCTTTCCTTTCTAACCCCTTTATATTAATTTCATTATATACTAAAGGCATATATTAAGAAACCTTTATACATGGAAAATAGGATAAAGTTAGGAATAGTAAATTAACTAGTTACCCTTTAGTCAACCCTGTGGTACAATGTTGATAACAATATTTCTTAGGAGGGAGTTATGAAGAATTTTGAAAGAAACTTAGAAAAATATGCTGAACTGGCAGTAAAAGTTGGTATTAATTTAAAGGAAAAGGAAGGGCTTATTATAACAGGTAATACAGATTCTCTACCCCTTGCTAGGCTTATAATGAAAAAAGCCTATGAACTAGGAGCAAAGGATGTGGAATTTCAACTACGAGATGATGAGATGAGCCTTATAAGATTTAAACATGGAAGGGACTATGTTTTTGAAAACTATCCACAATGGAAAGTTGATGCCTTAGAAGCCATGTACAAAGATAACTACCACCATCTCTTCATACTTTCATCAGACCCAGAATTATTAAAGGATGTTGATGGAGAATTAGTTGCTAAAAACCAAAAAACAATTTCCCAAGCTGTAGCACCAGTGATGAGATATAGGATGACTGGAATTACTAAATGGAACATAATTGCTATGCCATCAATCCCATGGGCAAAGTCAGTATTTCCTTATTTAGACGAAGAAAAAGCTGTAGAAATGTTATGGGAAAAAATCTTTGCTGCTACTAGGGTAGACCAAGAGGACCCAATAAAGGCATGGGAAATCCATGACAAGAACTTAAAGAGATATAGAAATTTCTTAAATGAAAAGCAATTTGAAAAACTAGTATTCAAGGGCCCTGGTACAGATTTAGAAGTATACTTAGCAGAAGGCCACTTTTGGATGGGTGGTTCAAAGGAAAGCCAGGCAGGCCATTCCTATGTTGCCAATATACCTACAGAAGAAGTCTTTACTACACCCCATCGTTTAAAGGTTAGTGGAACACTAAAAGCAACTAAGCCCTTAAGTGTAAATGGAAAAATAGTAGATGGCTTTGGTTTCACCTTTAAAGATGGTAAAGTTGTAGACTTTTATGCTGAAAAGGGATATGAAGTTTTAGAGAAACTTCTTGAAAACGACGAAGGTGCTAGATATCTAGGTGAAGTTGCCTTAGTTCAAGATGATTCTCCTATATCTAATACAGGTATCTTATTCAATGAAACCTTATTTGATGAGAATGCATCTGTCCACTTTGCTTTAGGCCGTGCCTATGCCTATGCCATGAGAGATGGTTCTAATATGACTCAAGAGGAGTTAGAAGCAAAAGGTGCAAACTTTAGCTTAATTCATGTGGACTTCATGGTCGGTGGACCAAAACTTGACATAGTTGCCTATGAGAAAAATGGAAACCAGGTTCAATTATTTAAAGATGGAAACTGGGTTATATAATTATAAAGGCCATAATAATTCAAATTATTATGGCCTTTGGTTTTATGCCTTAATTTACTATTCTGTAGTAAACTCTAGCTGTCCACTTATATACAATTCCATACCCCAATGTAAATATTAATACAACTATAGCTGTCATACTTAAAAATAGTCTAGTATTTGTTAAATTTAGTACAGCAAGTATTTTACTTACTAATGGGAAGGCAACCACAGTGTGAATAATAGCTGTAACTAAAGGTAGGAAAAATACCATGAGTATTTGACTTTTAATTGTCCTTTTCACTTCTTCCTTGCTCATACCTACTTTTTGAAGTATAGTAAATCTTTCCCTATCATCATAGCCTTCAGAAATCTGCTTATAATATATAATTAATACTGTTGCTATCATAAACAGGCTCCCTAGGAATATTCCTATGAAGAACAAGCTTCCATAAAGGGAGATAAAATCTTGCCTTGTAGTATACCTATCCTCTACTCCCATTAAACCTTCAACTGATTCATTTAATTTACCCTTCAAACTTGAAATGAAATTAATCTTATCTTCGTGTTTTCCTTCAATGTCGAACCTATAACTATAGTATGTTGAATACCCATCCTTAATGGTTTCTATTTCATTTATCTTAGATACTAAGTTTTCTATTACATCAATATCTTTCACAATGATAACAATTTCATTGAAAATTGCTACAGGCAAAAAGTCTATCTCTTCAAGCTTTTCCCTAATCTCATATCTTTCTCCATAGACTATAATGTCTTCGTAGTTATATCTAGTTGTATCACTAAAAAATAGAACTTGGCCATCTTCTAATTCTAAGCTCAATCCTTGATTTCTATTGTAATCTTCTAATGGTATCAAATATACTGCAAAACCATCTGAAAAAGATATTTCCCCACCAGTTCCGAGTATTTCATTTTTATTTAGAGTTCCAACTATCATTGAATAGCTAAGATTTTCTATATTGCTTACTTCAATTTCATTGATTTCTCCATATTCCTCTATAATATTTTCAATATCCTCTAAATTACTAGGGCCATATTCCAATCCTATGTTTACATCTCTTGGATATCTAGTTCTCATTACATCTTCTATACCCACATATAATGAGATTGTAGTGGAAATAGTAATAAGGACTGCAGTACTGAGTATGGCTATATTAGAAAGTCCTGATGCATTTTGCTTCATCCTGTAAATCATATTAGAAACAGAAATAAAGTGGTTTTTTTGATAATAATACTTTTTGTTTCTCCTAAGTCCCTTAATAATTATTATGCTTCCTGAGGTAAATAGGAGGTAGGTTCCTATCATTACAAATAAAACTGCAACAAAAAACATGTTCAATGCACTTATGGGATTGTTGATTGTAAGGGCTAAATAGTAGCCTATGCCAAGGGAAATCATTCCTATTAATCCAAGAAACCAATTGGCTTTAGGCTCCCTCTCCCCTTTTTTGCCTCCTGTAATTAGGTCAATAGGGTTTAATCTATAGATTTTTATTGTGTTATATACAAGGACTACTAAATAAATCAATATGAAAACTAAAATTGTAACTCCAATTGAAAACCAGGATATGCCTAGTGAAATAGATGTATCTAAAAATAGTAAATTTAATAGAATCACAAACATTAGCTTAGTAAATACTAAACCTACTATTATTCCAGTTCCAATTGAAGTTAAGCCTGAATATAGGATCTCATAAAAAAGAACCTTTACAATGTGTTTCTTCTCCATACCTAAGACACTATATAAACCCAATTCTTTAGTTCTTCTTTTCAATAAAAAACTATTTGTATAAAAGATGAAAAGCAGTGAAAACAAGCCAATTACGTTTACTCCAAACATTAATATGGCTATCATAGAACTATCTCCGTAAAAAACAGCTTTACTTGCCCTATTGGTTATGGTTAACATTATATTAAACATTGCAATGGCTATGATAGAAGAAAACATATATGGGAAATAAGTGTTTCTATTATTTTTTATATTGTTCCTTGCAAGTTTAGAATATAAATTTTTATTCATCCCTTTTCCCTCCTGAGGCTAGAAGAGTCAAGGTGTTAGAAATCTTTTCAAACATCTCCCTATTTGATAAGTCTCCCTTATATATCTGATGAAAAATTTCTCCATCCTTTATGAACAAAACCCTACTGGCATGGCTGGCAGCTATTGCACTATGGGTAACCATTAAAATTGTTTGCCCACTTTTATTAATCTTAGTAAAAATATTTAACAACTCTCCTGAGGACTTTGAATCTAGTGCCCCCGTTGGCTCATCTGCCAGCAAGATCTCTGGTTCTGTAATAATAGCCCTTGCTACAGCTGCCCTCTGCTTTTCACCACCGGAAACTTCATAGGGAAACTTATCTAATAGCTTACTGATCCCCAGTTTTTCAGCAATAGGTTGAAGCCTGTTTTCCATCTCCAGAAAGTCCATATTAGATAATACTAAAGGTAACAAGATATTATCCTTTAAGGAAAAGGTATCTAGTAAATTGAAATCTTGGAATACAAATCCCAGATGTTCTCTACGGAAGGCGGCTAATTGACTTTCTTCCATAGATAAAATGCTTTTCCCCCTTAGGAGTACTTCTCCACTAGTTGGTTTATCTAATGAGGCTAATATGTTTAATAAAGTTGTTTTTCCTGAACCTGACTCCCCCATAATAGCAACAAATTCCCCTTCTTCTATTGAAAAGCTAATATTTGATAGGGCTTCTACTTGGTTGCCACCAAACCTGGTTGCGTATATCTTTTTTAAATTTTTCACATTTAATAATTCCATTTCTATTCCTCTACTTTTTTAGTATATCTTAAGTATAAGAAAAAAAGAAATGTTTTGCCTTAAGATTGGCTTACATTTCTTTATTTAACCTTACTATTTTGTAATATTCCTATTCTATATCTAATTTTGTGGAAGATAGGTCTATTTTTACTGTAGTTCCTTTTCCAACTTCAGATCTTATATATATTTTATGGGATAATTTATCTAAAACTTTCTTGCACAAATATAAACCAATGCCCGTAGACTTCTTATTCATCCTTCCATTATATCCTGTAAATCCCCTCTCAAATATCCTAGGTATATCCTCTTTACTAATTCCTATTCCAGTATCCTTTATTACTTATGAATCCCACAAAGCCACATAACAAGCCACTGTAAAGAACGGTTTCCAGGGGCAAAGAGTATAAAGCAAATACTATAGCAAATATAAGGGCAAATATAATTTGAACCCCTAAAAATCCTCGTTTTTCTTTCAGATATGAGATAAAAGTCTTTTTTAAACCTTTCATTTACTTCACCATATAACCTAAACCCTTTTTAGTTATTATGAAATCATATATGCCTATTTCCTCAAGCTTTTTTCTTAGTCTTGTTACATTTACTGTCAAAGTATTATCATCTATAAAACTATCACTGTCCCATAGCCTAGTCATGATCTCGCTTCGTGATACTACCTTTCCTGGGTTTTCCATCAATACCTGCAAGATTTTAAAATCATTCTTGGTAAGTTCTAATTTTTCATCCTTATAGATAATACAGACATCATTTAAGTTTAATACCACCCCATTCCTTTCCAATATATTAACCTGGCCCTGAAAGGAATAGGTCCTTCTTATTAAAGCATTTATTTTAGCTACTAAGACACTTAAATCAAAAGGCTTTACAATAAAGTCGTCTCCCCCTATATCCATAGCCATGACAATGTTCATATTATCACTTGCTGAAGAAATGAATATAATAGGTATTTTCGATATCTTCCTTATTTCATTACACCAATGGTATCCATTAAAAAATGGCAAGGATATATCTAAAAGTACTAACTGGGGATCCAAAGCTAAGAATTCATCCATTACATTTCTAAAATCAGTAATACATTTAGCTTGGTAATTCCACTTATTTAAATAATTTGCTATTGACTTCCCAATAACCAAATCATCTTCAACAATCAAAATCCTATACAATTTATTCACCAACCTAGTCTAGTTAAAAGCACCCAGCTTCTTACATTTGGAACTCTTCCATATTGGTTATGGCTGTAGTTATTGGTGGTACTACTTGCTTTTTCCTAGACAATACTCCTGGAGCATAGAATGAATTGTTTTCAAGGTTTTTCCCAAAAGCATTGGCTATTAATTCCTTATTTTCCCCTACTACTACCATTTCTGATGCTTCATTGAATATATCAGTTAACATCAGTATAAAAGAAGAATATCCATCTTTAATTCTTCGTTCCTCCATAGCTGATAATAAGTCTGCTTTTAAGTCCTTTAGGCTCTCTAAGTCCATAGTATATACCTGAGCAATACCAACCTTATTTTCATTTATTGTAAATACTTTAAAATCTTGATTTAATATTTCTTCAGGTGTTTTATCTACTAAGGAAGTCCCAGCCTTAAACATATCCATGGCAAATTTCTCCACATCTAAATCTGCAATCCTAGCTAGTCTGTCTAGCATTATTTTATCTGTATTGGTAGATGTTGGAGATTTAAATAGCAGGGTATCCGATATTATGGCAGCTGCCAGTATTCCAGCCATTTTCTTCGAAGGCCTTCTCCCATTTTCAAACATTATGGAGGCAATAATCGTTGACGTGCTGCCTACAGGCTCATTTCTAAAATATATAGGATTACCTGTAAATACATCTGCTACCCTATGGTGGTCAATGATTTCTAATATTTCACATTCCTCAAGTCCATCTACAGATTGACTTCTTTCATTGTGGTCTACTAAAATTACTTTCTTCTTCATACTAGAGATTAAATGGTATCTAGAAATTAAACCTACTACTTTATTGTTGTTATCATCATCTATTACTGGATAAGACCTATATCTAGTCTGTGACATTTTCTCCTTTACATTATCTACTAGATCATCTAGGGTAAAGCTTACTAGATTTTCTCTAGTCATTACGAAGCTAATTGGTATGGATTGGGTTATTAGCCTTGATGTCGTAAAGGTATCATGGGGCGTTGATATTAGAGTAACTCCCTTATCCTCGGCAAGTTTTATAATATCCTCATCAATATCTACATTACCTGTTACAATCATTAAGGAAACATTACTATTAATAGCTATTTCTTGGACATCCTTTCTATTGCCACAAATTACTATATCATTAACTTCCAAAAACCTAGCTGCTGTTTCAGGCTCCATGGCTAAAACTAAAATTCTACCATTTAAAGACCTCATCTTACTTGGAATTACTATAGGTTTAGCTGAAAGGGTGTCTATAATATTATCTATGGTAGTACCTGATTTGCCTAAAAAACCATTGTCCCAAACATCTATATAAGAAGATATTATGTCTGAAATGGTTACAACTCCGCATAACTGTTCATTTTCATCTATTACTGGAAGGCTATTTAGACTGTTCTTCTTCATCAATTCCAATGCCATTCTTAAGGATATATCAGGGCTTACTGGGGCAACTTTATCAAAGTCTAAGTCTTCAACACTAAGCCTTACAGTTTCTAACAGGATTGGAGCCTCTACTCCAAAATATTCCAAGATATACTTTGTTTCCCTATTAATAGGACCTAATCTCACAGGAATAGCATTAACATCTCCATTCCCATTTTTATATTCTGCATAGGCTAGGGCTGCACAAATAGAATCTGAATCCGGATTCTTATGGCCTGTTATGTAAATCCTTTCCTTCATAAAATCCCTCCATCATTTAGTCTATACATTATACATTTTTTACCACTTTAATTCAACGCATTTTCTTAAATAATAAATCCTAAGGCCTATGGAAACTCCCATAAGCCTTATTCCTTTTATACATACCCATTAAATTTCTAATTCATTATAGTCAAAGAGAATTTTTTCTCCACCATTAACAACTATGCAGGGTAAGCCTACCTTTCCTCTTTCCCTGATTTCCTTGAATTCTTCATAATTATCCCTATATTTTAGAAACATTTTTAAGTTCAACATGTTTTCTGTAATGTCTAAATAGGCATGCTTAATATTGTGATTTGAAAGATACTCTTTCGCTGGTTCACAATCTGGTCAATGCTTACTTCCAAATACGATTATTTTTTTCATTTTGCATCTCCTCACTTAAATTACTAATTTCTCTTAACATTATACTGTAATTTGTATTTCTTTAATAGAATAAATAAATTATTGACATGAAATTGGGTATAGTTTATCTTATAATAGTTGAATTTTTTTCTATAGGAGGTTATGTTTTGGAAGATTATGTAGTTGTTATTGGTGGTGCGAATATAGATATTATCGGTACTCCTTTTTCAAAGCCTAGTTTTTTTAATTCCAACCCTGGAAAAACTACTATGTCTTTAGGTGGTGTGGCAAGAAATATTGCAGAAAATCTTAGTCGGTTAGATGTAAATGTGGAGTTCATTACAGTTCTAGGTGATGATTCCTATGCTAATGAAATTAAGAATAGTTGTGCCGAACTAAATATTAGTCTAAACCATTCTTTAATCATCAATGAGGAGAGAACATCTACATATCTCTGTATTAATGATGAATCTGGTGAAATGCAATTAGCTATTTCTGACATGGAAATATACAAATATATTACTCCTGACTTTTTAAAAGGAAAGCTGGATATCATTAATAATAGTAAGGTATGTATTTTAGATACTAATATTCCCCCTGAATCATTGTTTTATTTAATGGATAATTGTAAGGTACCAATATTTTTAGATACTGTTTCAAACAGCAAAACTGAAAAAATAAAGGACCAGATCCACAATATCCATACCCTAAAGCCCAATATTATGGAGGCAGAAATCCTTTCCAATATGAAGATCTCTGACCATAATGACTTAGAAAGGGCTACAAATATCATAATCAATAAGGGGGTTAAAAACCTATTTGTCTCCTTAGGTTCTAAGGGTGTATATTATACAAATGGAAAGGAGAAGGGTAATATCCCTATAATTGAAAGTAATATTGTTAGTACAACAGGAGCTGGTGACAGCTTTATAGCCGCAGTTGTCTGGGCTTATTTAAATGACTATAGTATAGAAAAGGCAGCAAAAATAGGTATTGCAGCCTCATCAATTACTGTAAAATCTAAACTCACAGTAAGTACAGATATGTCAGTTGAAAATATTGAAAGTATATTAGAAAAAAATTGGAGGTAGAAAATGAATAATTTAGTTATTTCCCCTGAAGTTAAAAAAGCTTTAGATGAAAACAGGCCAGTGGTAGCTTTGGAATCTACCATAATATCCCATGGAATGCCTTATCCTCAAAATGTAGAAACTGCTTTAAATGTAGAAAAAATAGTAAGGGATAATGGTGCAATTCCAGCGACAATAGCAATTATTAGTGGTAAACTAACTGTAGGTATTTCTCCTGAAGAAATCGATTATCTTGGTAAAAAAGGATTAGAGGTAACAAAAGCTAGTAGGAGAGATATTCCAATCCTAGTTTCAAGGAAGGAAGATGGTGCTACAACTGTTGCAGCTACAATGCTCATAGCTGCTATGGCTGGAGTAAAGATATTTGCCACAGGCGGAATCGGTGGAGTTCATAGGGGGGCTGAAACCACTATGGATATTTCCGCTGACCTTGAGGAATTAGGAAATACAAATGTAGCAGTTGTTTGTGCTGGAGCTAAGTCTATATTAGACCTTGGTCTAACCTTAGAATACTTAGAAACAAAGGGTGTCCCTGTAATTGGATATGAAACAGATGAATTGCCAGCCTTCTATACTAGGGAAAGTGGCTATAAGGTTAATTACAGAATGGATAATCCACTTGAAATTGCCAAGGCATTAAAAGCAAAGGAAGAATTAGATATGAAGGGCGGCGTGGTAATTGCTAATCCTATTCCCCATGAGTATGCAATGGATAGTAAGCTTATTTCCAAGGCTATCGATGATGCCATTTTAGAGGCTAATAGGCTAGGTATCAAGGGTAAAGATACTACACCTTTCCTATTAGATAAGGTGCAAAAAATCACGGAAGGTAAGTCACTTGCTGCAAATATTCAACTTGTATATAATAATGCAAAATTGGCAGCACAAATTGCTAGCGAACTATGTAAGCTATAATTCTAAAGGAGTATCGGTATTATACTGATACTCCTCTATTATTTAAATATATTTACTTCCTTCCCTAACACTTAACTTAGATAATTGATTATTCTCTATAAAATTCCTTACCCATTCCTTATTTGTTTTTGAATATTCCCTAAGGGCCCAGCCAATGGCCTTATTGATGAAAAACTCATTAGTATTGGCATTTGTTAATATGGCTTTTTCTAGAAATTTAGTATCTGTCTTTTCTTTATATTTTAATTGAAATATTATAGATATTCGGTTTAGCCAAATATTATCTGATTCCATCCATTTTGAAAGGGTGGTTTCCTTTAGGTCTGGATATTTCATAGCAATATAACCAACTATAGAATTTATGGAATCCACACTGTCCCACCAGGATTTTGTAGTTATTAACTTTTCAATTTTATCCATGTCCTCAGGTGTAAATAAATCTACTACTTTAGCCATATATCCTATGGCAAGGTATTGAAACTCCCTTTCTGGAAGTTCATAACATTTAAATATAAAATCCCAATCTATTTCCTTATCCTTCTTTCTTTCCCTAAAGAATTCCTTAGCTAAGGCTCTTCTTTCTGGTGTTTTTAAACCTAAAAAAGGAAAATGATTTTTCATATACTTAGCCATTGGCACTGCTTGTTCTTCATTTTTGTTATCATAGAAAATTTGAATAATATCCATTTTATATCATCCTTTCATCTTTTGCCCACTTTTTCCCTAATTATATTCATCATTAAGTGGCTCTGTTGGTTCAGAGTTTTTTATACAAATAAAATATTGAAAAAAATCTACAACCCTATCTTCTAATTCTTTACCTGAGTAAGTACTATTCATCGGTATTTCATAAAAGG
>JAAYQJ010000080.1 GCA_012519355.1 Tissierellia bacterium
TCCTCCCCTAAAAGATTTAATAAAAAAGTCAATTGTAGTATTAAGGTTAAGTACATGGAAAAATCAGCTATACTCATTCCATGGACAACATTCCAAACCAATATTCCATATAATAAGCCATCGCTTATCAATAGGGTTAAAAGGCTTAAAAAGCCTAAAATGAATTCCTTATTGGCAATGAGCTTTTTTATATGGAGAAATTTATCTATCTCATCCCTATAGTTAGCTAAGATCCTATCTTTTAGGCTGTAGATTCTAATGTCTTTCCCATAGCCAAAATCATGGGTAGTTTCATAATAGTATCTTTTCTTCCTTTCTTGTTTTTGGATCTCACCCTTCATTTTATATTCATGGAGGTGAACCTTTCTTTTGAGCCATATTCCAATACAAAGTTTGAGTAAAAGGCCAAGAAGAATCCAAATACTAACTGATCCTATCCAAACGGATAGGGCTATAACCGTTATAAATACTGCAGGTAATGAGAATAGTTTATGATATACACCCTCTACCCCACTATTATTGGTGCTGCAAGATTCTAAAGCTCTACCGTTTTCCTCCATAAACTTAGGGTCTTCCACATATTTATAATCCATATTTACTAGCTTAGAGAAAATATTCCTTAAATAGTTCATTCTAAGGTAGGAGATTCTTGTATAAGAGATTTCATTTATATAAGTCTTTATAAATCCTACAAGAGAGGAAAACAAGAAGTATCCCAATACAATATAGAGAATTTGTTTTATTTCTGCATTTTCCCCTAGCATCAGCTCCATAATTAATAATTTGGGTAGCAGTATGGAAAAGAATGGATAAATAGTTTCTGCCAAGGTGTATATTGAAAAATAAAAATATAGTTTTGGATTTTGCTTAGTAACATTATTTAACAAATTCTTGATGGTTTTAAGAAATGGATATGCCTGCTGTTTTTCCATTAAAATCTAACCCCCTTGTATTTTCATCCCCTAACTGCTCAATAGTCCTGCCTATTTCTCTTAATTTCTCTCTATTTACTTCATAGAATATCTTCTTAGCAGTATCTGATTCTACAATGATATTTACTAGTTGAGATTTCAAAAGTATATTAATATGGTGGGATATGGTAGCTGGAGTTAGGTCTAGGTCTTCTGCCAGTTCTTGTATATACATAGGTCTAATGCTGATTTTACTTATTATCCCCAACCTAGTAGGATCTCCTAAGGCTTTTAAACTAGATACAAGCTCAGCTCCTTGAAAGCCTTTTTCATCCATCCATTTCTTGAAGTTATAAATATAGATTCCAATTGTAATAAATAAATTCCCTTCATGGTGCCTCATATTTATTCCACCAAAGGGGAAAATTGTGAAGATTATCTTTCTTTCTGCTGAAATTTTTAATTTCACAGGAACCATTTTATCTAATAATGATTCAAGACCATTGAGTTTTTTATACTCCACTATTGATTTCTCATATTCCTCTTGGATTAAGTAAAAATTTCTTTGCAGTATTGGAGCCACTTCTTCTGTAAAAGCTTCTACTTCCCTTATAAATTCATATCTGTTTTGATAGATGGAAATATAAAACATCTTTTCTCCATCTGGAATCTCAATGTTTTCTAATAGTTGAACTAAATCAGTCAATGAATCAATTTTAGTTTCTTTCTCTAGCTCTTCTACCTTACTTACTCTATTTAATATATAGCTTCCTACTAGTTCATCTATATTTTTATTGTTTAATGGCCTTTTATACCTTTGCTCCATATCTAGGATTAGGGTAAAGCCTGAGTCAAAATCATCTTTTCTTACTTTCTTTTCCGTTTGAAAGATCTTGTTAAGGGTTAGATATTTTTCATATCTTGGTAGGATTTCCTTTGCTAACTTTTCCTTTAACTGAATGTAAGGCTTAAAAAAATCTTCCAATTGTACCCTTGTCTTCCCAAAGGATTCAGGGCTTTCAATTAGGCTTTCTATCCTATTGGACATGGTTTCCATAATAAATCCTATAGCTTCTATATTCCAATTAGGGCTAGGCTCAATTATGTATTTTTCATCCATATAATTACCTCCCATTTCTAATATCA
>JAAYQJ010000010.1 GCA_012519355.1 Tissierellia bacterium
CCCTATAAAAATGAATAGCTGGAGGCATAGGCTTTGGAATTACCTTAATTATACTTCCTAAGAATAAAATTAAGTCTGCCAGAAGAAAGAGCATTAATAGATATACAAATATACCCATCCAATAGGAGCTTATCCAGCTCATTATATTCTTAATTCCGAAAGGTAGAGGCAAAATAGCAATTATTATAGATAAAGAAATGAATATGTATGTACCTGCATATATCTTCCCATTAATCTGGGGAAAAAGAAAGGTAAGGCCTTGAAAGATCCTTCTTCGAGAGTGTTTAAGGTTTTGTGTAAATGGTAATTATTACCATCTACACAAAACCTTAAACACTCTCCTTAAATTTTAAAATGTCTTAAGTGTGTTTTACTCAAAAATATAATATCCAGCCTGACTCTGCATTACATAGTTATTCTCTTTCCTGTTTTTCCTCTTCCATTCTTGCCTTAAAGTATTTTAGATGCTCATGATCTTCTGCCATAATACCTTTCACTACATATTGGCTAACGGGATCAAGTTCATCAATCCTATCCTCATAAGAGTGTATACCTTTATCTTCTCCATCATAAAGTTGCTTTAATAGGTGTTTAGGACCTTGAATTGCGTTGATAGTGGTAGTAACATCTACCATAATACCAGGAAACCCAGTTTTATCCTGAGGAGTTCCTCCTAATTCCTTAACGCGTTGTGATAATAAATCTATATGGCGTTGATGGTCTTGGGTAAATTTATTAAGCATTTCTTTTACTTGATTGTCCTCTTGAATCCCTTTGGTTTTTTCATAAACTTGCATAGCCATATGCTCTCCCTTAAGTAGTTCATTCAGTGTATCAATATATTGTTGATTCATAGCATATCTCCTATAAATTTTTTTTTAGTATGAGGTCATTATTACTTTATTATTCCTTATTAGAAGACAATTTAGTTTTAAATATCGTAAATTCAGTGTAAGATTTAAATAATTGATAAATCAAGTTTTAAGGATTGATAAGGTTGACTAATAAATATAAAACATTATTAAAATCTGGGAAAGCTGAAATAGTAATCGATAAATCTCTTTTTATTGGCTATTCTAGTCCAGTTTCTTCTGAAGAAGAAGCAATTAAATTTATCGAGGAAATAAAAAACAACCATAAAGATGCCACCCATAATGTTTCAGCTTATACTGTCGGCTTAAATAATGAAATCCAACGATATAGTGATGATGGTGAACCTATGGGTACAGCTGGTATCCCAGTTTTAGAACTGATAAAAAAAGAGGATTTAAGAAATGTAGTAATTGTTGTAACTAGATATTTTGGAGGAATTAAGCTAGGGGGAGGGGGATTAATAAGAGCTTATACCAAGGGAGCAAAAATAGCAGTTGATGCTGGCAAAATAATTACTAAGGAACGGCATAGAATTCTTGTGATTGAAGTAGATTATTCTCTTTTGGGCAAAGTGCATAATGAAATTCTCCAAAGGGGCTACATTATTAAAATCTGGGAAAGCTGAAATAGTAATCGATAAATCTCTTTTTATTGGCTATTCTAGTCCAGTTTCTTC
>JAAYQJ010000081.1 GCA_012519355.1 Tissierellia bacterium
CGAATGACCTACCAACAACTCACTAGAGTTCGTTGGGTTAGGTCAACTTTCAAAGTTTCACACTGTTTAGTTGTCTTGGTTCATGGACCTCTCTTTCGAGGTCACTTATTTAGTATAACAAGTTTTTGTTTCCTTGTCAACACTTTTTTATTTTCGATTTTTTAATTCAAAAGTTTTTAGTGCTGACAATTTAAAACTATACACTGTTTTTTGGTTTTTGTCAATATTTTTTTTGATTTTTATTTGAAAAAAAATAATTTCTGTTATACTTAATATTATACATTTGATATTTAGCGTAGGGGTTAGTAAACATATCTACTATAATATATAATATTTTTTTGAATTAGATTTTATCTGGGTATAATATTATAGAATAATTCTAAGGGGTGTTTATATGGATTTTAGACAGTTAGAAACCTTTGTTGAAGTTGCAAAACTAAAAAGTTTTTCTAAAGCTGCAGAAAAACTTTTCATTACCCAACCAACGGTCACTAATCATATTCAAAATTTAGAAAAAGAATTGGGTACTCTTTTGATTAATAGGCTTGGTAAAACCATTACTCTAACTTATGCTGGTAACTTGCTCTATACTTATGCAATCAACATATTAAATACTTGTGATAAGGCAAGGTTTGAATTAGCTACATATAAAGGTAAGATACAAGGACATATTCATATATACTCAAGCTCTGTACCAAGGAATTTTTTATTGCCAAAAATAATAAAAAGCTTCTTAACCATATATCCAGATGTAACTTTTACAATAGGCCATAGAGATTCAAAAAAAGTTATAAAGAGTATATTAGATGGTGAAACTGATTTCGGAATCTTAGGAGCAAAATACTCTTCTAATAATATAAAATATCTGGACCTAATGGATGATGAACTGGTATTAATAACGCCAAATACAGATGAGTTCCCCGATGATAATTTTTCTTTTATAGATAAGGAAATACTGTATAAGGAAAGATTCATTTTTAGAGAAGAAGGATCTGGTACTAGGGCCTTAGTGGAAGAAGTTTTACAAAAATCAAAAGTCCAGTTAGATAAGGTAAATATAGTATCATATGTTGAAGATGCAAATACCTTAATAGAATTGGTCTCTTTGGGAATAGGTCTAAGTTTTATTTCTAAAAGGGCAATAAAAAGCGATTTAGAAATAGGAAAATATAAAGCTTTCTACATAAAGGATTTAAGTTTTACAAGGAAGTTTTACTTTGCTTACCACAAGAATAGGCAATTATCTCCCCTAAATGAGAAATTTAGAGACTTTATGCTAAAAAATACTAAAGACCAAGAAATTTAATTTTCCTGGTCTTATAGTTTTTTTATATTATTTTTATAAGCAAATATTGCAGCCTGAACCCTATCATTTAAATCCAGTTTTTTAAATATATTGGATACATGGTTTTTTACTGTTTTTTCACTTATATACAATCTTTCTGCAATATCTTTATTATTTAATCCTTCTGCTATTAATATAAGTACTTCATATTCCCTATTTGTAAGAGAATTTATTTGTTCAATACTTTTATCTACAGAAGTATGGTCGGAAGAAGCACTAACCAAATCTGCTACACTTGATTGTATGTAGTTCTCGCCTTTTGCTACTCTACGAATTCCTTCTATTAAACTATTAGCACTAGAATCCTTTAACATATATCCATTTGCCCCTAGTTTTATTGTTTTTAATACATATTCCCTATCTTCATGTATTGTAAGAATGATTACTTTTGATTTTATTCCCATATCCTTAAATCTTCTTAATGCTTCAATACCATTTGTTTTTGGCATATTTATATCAAGTAAAATAATATCTGGGTCTAACTTTTCTGCCAATTCAAAGGCCTCTTCCCCGTTATTGGCTTGTCCAACTACATATATATCTTCCTCTAACTCAAGTATTTGCTTGATTCCTTCTCTAATTAGTGCATGATCATCAGCAATTAATACATTTATTCTTTTACCTCTCATTGTCTAATCCCTCGCTTAATGGTATAGATAAAGATATTTTGGTTCCCATTCTATTAGAAGATGTAATATTGAAGCTTCCGTTTAAAAGTTCTACTCTCTCTTTCATATTCATTAATCCAAAACCGCTAGTAACAGTGTGGCCTAATTTTAGGTCGCTTAATTCGAAGCCAATGCCATCATCAGCTATTACTAAGTTGACCCTTTCTAAAGACCTTTCAATTATTATTGAAGCTGTAGTTGCCTTCGAATGTTTTCTAATATTACTCAAGGATTCCTGAGCAATCCTAAACAAGGCTATTTGTATCATTGATTCAATGTTATTAATTGAACCATAAGTTTTTAGATCGACCTTAATTCCTGTATCCTCTTGAAAAATTGATATGTATCGTTCCAATGTTGGAATTAAGCCAAGATCATCTAAGGACATAGGTCTTAAATCATATATTATCTTTCTTACATCCTTCAAGGTAAGCCTTATAACATCCTTTAAGCTATTTAACTCTTTTTTTGTTCTTTCCGCATCTAATTCTATTAGCCTTTCACATAACTCCGCTTTAACAATAACATTAGCTAAAGACTGAGCTGGACCATCATGTATCTCCCTAGCTAATCGAAGTCTTTCATCTTCTTGGGCTTCGATTATTTTTATGCCTAAAATATGTTTTTTACTTAATTCATCAACTGTTTCAACAATATTTTCTGCATTCCCCATTAAATACTCAGTAGCTACGCTAATTTGCTTATTAAGATTTTCTGCTTTTTTCAGTACCTCTAAGGAGTTCTTATACCTTAACTCTAATTCATTTCTGCGTTCAAACAAATTTTTTTCTTCTTCTCTTTTTAGGAGTAAGCTAATTCTAACTTCATTAGCTAAATCATAAGCTTCTTTAATGTCTTCTTCACTGTACAGGTGGAAATTTTTGCTCTTATCTGATAAATTTTTTCTATATCTTCTATTGAGTTCTTCCAACTTTTCTATCTGTTCAATAATAAGATTAATTTTATTCTGTAAGCTTTTTAGCTCCTCTTCCATCCTATTACATTCTTCTCTAGAATAGGTTACAATTTCAAATACTTCATCTCTACTCTTTATTATAGTATTGATAGTAGTTTCTAATATTTCATTTAGCCTGTTTATAGAGATTTGCTTGTTTGTCATTTTCCCTAGACCTCAAGCTTCTCAATTTCTTCAATTTCATCATCTGTTAAAACTTTTTCCAAATCAATTAAAATTAGAAGTCTTTTATCATCTAATTTACCTACGCCAGAAATATATCTTTTATCTACACCACTTATAAAAGATGGGGCAGGATCTATTTGTTCATCACTAACTCTAATTGTTTGAGATGCCTCATCTACTATAAATCCAACTTCCTTTTCATTTAATGTAATTACAATAATTCTCGTATCCTTAGTAATATTTTTTTCTCCCAATCCAAGCCTTTTAATTAAGTTAATTACAGGTATAACCTTACCTCTATAATTTATCACTCCCTCAATAAAGCTTGGAGTATTAGGTAAAGAAACAGCTTCTTCATAGGGGCCAATTTCTTTAACATTCATAATATCAATCCCAAATTCGCTTTTACCTAACTTAAATACCACATATTGATTTTCAGCCATAATTATACCTCCTTTTTTAAATTTTATTAAATAATACATTTATGTCAACTTTTATAATATTTTATAATATATAATCATTTGATTAAAGCATTAAATATAGCTTTTTCTAATAATAAACCGTACTTTTTATCTCTCTTTTTTGCCTCATTTAAATAGCTTTTTAAACTTTTACTTGCATTTAATTTTTCTCCAAAAAGAACCGTCTCCAATGAAGCTCTTATTCTATTTATTACAAAGTCCTCGTTCTTATCCCAATTGTTTTTAATTGAATCAACTATAATCATGCTAAGGGCTTGTATTACTTTATTATTATTATATCCTTTTTTTGTTAAAGAATCTATGTCTACTGATATATCGATATAATATTTTCCTTTTTCCCTAGCTTCATCTAAAATTCTCCTTGTATAGCCTAGGAGACATCCAATTTCTAAGCATTGGCCACAAAAGTTTTCCCCTAAGCAAAGATCATCTAGAATCTCCTTAAGGTTTTTGGTTTGCTCATAGAGACTTGCAGCAGCCTTCTTTACTGGAGATTCTCCTATTTTTCTCTTGCTTATTAAACGATTTATTAAGTATAGTTCTATTATCAATATTCCAATAATGTACAATACTATATTAAGTAATGTTATATATTCTTTTGGCAAAGTATTAAATAGTTTTAAAGTACCAAAAAAAACAAACACTAAAGAAGATACAATTTTTATAGCTATATCAGGTACCTTATCACCTATTTTACTCCCAATAAATATACCCATAGCAGAAGTAGCAACCATTCCTAAGGTAGTTCCTATTAATATAAATAACGGATAATTCCCTTCAGATGATAAGGTCATTGCTGTTAATTGGGTCTTATCTCCTAGTTCACCTATAAAGAATGCTAGGGCTACAGTCAATACTGGATGCATCCCCTTGTTATGGTCGATTTCCTCAGTATCACTATCACTTAATGCCATTAGACCAAAAAAAACAAACATAATTCCAGCTATTAACTGGATTAAATTCATTGGTACTACTTTAGATAGGAAACTTCCTAATACTATTGCAATTCCATGATTACATAAAACTCCCAATATAACTCCCCATATTACATCTTTTACCCTATACTGGGTAGCAAAGGTCATTGCAATTATTTGCGTTTTATCCCCCATTTCTGCAGCAAATATTAGTGTAAAAGCTCTTAACATTTCCTTTAACATAACTTTCTTCCTTTCTAATGATAAAAGACTTTTAGCTTAAAATAGCTAAAAGTCATATATCTTTAGTTGATTAATAGATATCATAATTTTTTCTCATATACTACTTTTCCTTCTTTTATAACTGTTTCTACATGGTTAATACCGAAGTGATAAATGATATATTCTAAATTTGGAGCATCAAATATTACTATATCACCTAGTTTGTCCATTTCTAGGCTTCCTACCTTGTCTTCTAAACCTAAAGATGCAGCACCATTTATGGTTACAGCTGTAATTACCTCTTCTGGAGTTAATTTCATAATCAAAGATGCAAAGCTCATTATAAGCTGCAAGTTTTCAGTAGGACAAGATCCAGGATTATAATCTGTTGATAAAGCTATGGGGACACCTTCTTCTAAAATTTTTCTAGCCCTAGCATATTTCCCTATTTGTAAATTAAAGCTAGTACCTGGTAATAAGTTTGCAATTACACCTTTCTTGGCCATTTCCTTTATACCCTTATCAGAGGCAGCAATTAAATGGTCTGCACTTGTACAATTTAACTCTGCAGCTAATTCTGCACCACCTAAAGGCTTTATTTCATCAGCATGAAGTTTTAGACCCATACCATATTCTTTAGCAGCTTGTAAAATTCTCCTTGATTGGTCAATAGAAAATACACCTTCTTCACAGAAAACATCACAAAATTTTGCTAAGTTTCTTTCAGCAACTTTAGGTATCATATCTTCAACTATTATATCCACAAATACATCAGGATTATTCTTATATTTACTAGGAATTGCATGGGCACCCATAAAGGTAGAAATAATATCTACTGGATGGTCCTCATTTAACTTTTTCGCAACTTCCAGTTGTTTTAATTCAGTAGAAAAATCATCAATTCCATAACCACTTTTTGCTTCAACTGTTGTTACACCATAGGATAGCATTATATCCAAACTCTTTTTTGCCTTATAATATAATTCCTCAAAAGTAGCTTCCTTTGTTGCCCTAACAGTAGAATGAATTCCACCACCTGCAGCTAAGATATCTAAATATGGGATCCCTTTTAATTTCATAGCTAGTTCATTTTCTCGAGATCCACCGTGCACCAAATGAGTATGGGAATCAATTAAGCCAGGTGTTACAGTTTTTCCTTTACCGCACAATATCACTGTATTTTCATCTATCCTAATACTAGATGGTAATTCTCCTTCTCCTACATATATTATCTTCTCACCCTTTAAAGCTATTATACCATTTTTAATACTACCTACATCCTTCATATCTTCAAGGGTTCTAGCTTTATTCTCACCCCTAAGAGTGATTAGATTATCAATGTTTTTTATAACTAAAGTGGCCTTCATTTTATCACCTATTCCATCATTCTTTTTTCTAGGATTTGGCTATGGTCAAAATTTTCCAACCTTAAGTAATAATCTGCCACATCTATCATTGCAGCCATAGGAACTAATCCTATTATTTCACTACCTATAACATTTACCCCATATCTTTTTGCTTCCCTCTCTATTACATCAAACACTCTAAACAATGGTGTCCGAGTATAGTCTACCATATTCATAGTTACTTGTACAATATTTCTTTCCCTTATTTCTATCCCTAAGGCCTTGCAATATTTGAACCCACCGCTACTAGATCTTATAGCTTTAGCAATATTTTTTGCAATATTTATATCATTAGTAGCTAAGTTTACATTAAATGCTACAAGGGGCATCCTAGCCCCAACAGCAGTAACCCCTGCCCTTTCATTTAATTGCCTTGGTCCAAAATCAGGTTCCCATCCATCTTCTTGCAATTTTTCAGCCATTCCTTCGTACTGACCCCTTCTAACATCTGCTAAGTTTTCTCTCGATGGACTAGTAGCTGATTTTTCATATAAATATACTGAGATACCTAATTCTTCTCCAATTCTTTTACCAAGTTTTTTTGATAATTCAATACAATCCTCCATGGTTATATCTGAAATTGGAATCAAAGGAATTACATCTGTTGCTCCCATTCTAGGATGTTCTCCTGTATGGTTTCTCATATCTATTAACTGAGATGCTTGCTTACAAGCATTAAAAGCAGCTATAATAACCTTTTCAGGTTCACCTATGAAGGTAACTACAGTTCGATTATGGTCTTTATCCATTGAATAATCTAGTAATTTTACATCTTCTACCTTTTTAATTTCATCTACTATTTTTTCAACTATTTCCTTGTTTCTACCTTCACTAAAATTCGGTACACATTGAACTATTCTTGCCATTATAATCCCCCTTATTTTAGCCTACTATATTCTTTTTCAACTAATTCCTTAACTAAGCTCTCATCCGCTATATATGGAATAGTTATATGGTCAGTATCTTTAAATTTCTCATTATATTCAATACAGGTGGAAATCGAATTTTCATTTCTTGCCCAAGCTCTCCTAGCTACACCACCCATTACATCCCAAGGCATAGCAGTTCTTAAAATTTCATCAACTCTTTCGCTTCCATCTAAAACCATACCAAATCCACCATTGATCGACTTACCTATACCAACTCCACCACCATTATGAAGGGCGACTAAACTCATACCCCTTGCAGCATTTCCTGCAAAACAATGGGTTGCCATATCTGCCATTATATTGCTACCATCTTTAATATTTGCAGTTTCTCTAAAGGGTGAATCAGTACCACCTGTATCATGATGGTCCCTGCCTAACATGATAGGACCTACTTCTCCCTTCCTTACCATTTCATTAAACTTTAAAGCAATTTTTAACCTACCTAAGGCATCTTGGTAAAGTATCCTAGCTTTTGAACCTACTACTAAATTGTTCTTTTCAGCATCCCTGATCCATATATAATTATCCCTGTCCTGCCCTCTTCTATCCTTATCTATACAATCCATAGCTGCATTATCAGTTTTAATTAGGTCTTCATGCTTGCCACTTAAGCAAACCCATCTAAATGGTCCGTATCCGTAATCAAATAGCATAGGACCCATGATATCTTCAACATATGATGGGAAGATAAATCCTTCTGATTCATCTATACCATTCTTAGCAATTTCCTTAGCTCCTGCATCAAAAACCGCCTTCATAAAGCTATTACCATAGTCAAAGAAGTAAGTTCCCCTCTCTACTAAATTTCTAATTAAATGGAAATGATGGATTAGAGATTTATTTACTAATTCAATAAATTTCCCCTTGTCCTTTTCTAACATTTCAGTTCTTTCTTCGAAGGATAGACCTTGTGGACAATATCCACCGTCATAAGGTGCATGGCATGAAGTTTGGTCTGACAGCAAATCAATTCTTAGGTTATTCTCTAAAGCATATTCTAATAAATCTACTATATTTCCATGATAGGCTAAAGCTATAGCCTCTTTATTGGCAGCTGCTTTATATGCATAGTCGAACAAGTCTTTTAGATTATCAAAGGATTTGTCTATCCAGCCTTGGTCTAGTCTAGTTTTTATCCGAGAATAATCTACTTCGGCTATAATACCTACTCCACCTGCAATTTTAGTGGCTTTACCTTGAGCTCCACTCATGCCACCTAGGCCTGAACTGACAAATATATAACCTTTTAAGTCTCCATCTTCTTTAACTCCTAATTTTATTCTACCTGCGTTTAAGATAGTGTTATAAGTACCATGGACAATACCTTGAGGGCCTATATACATCCATCCACCAGCTGTCATCTGTCCATAATTGGCAACACCCATTGCTTGAGCTTTTATCCAATGTTCATGATCATCAAATGCACCAACCATAAGGGCATTTGTAATTATAACTCTTGGACTTAAGGGCGATGATTTAAAAAGTCCTACAGGATGGCCTGAAGCTACTACCAAGGTTTGCTCATTTGTTAATTCCTCTAAATATTTCTTAATTAACCTATATTGCATCCAATTTTGACAAACTTGACCTGTTTCTCCATAGGTTACCAACTCATAGGGGTATAAGGCTACATCAAAATCTAGGTTGTTGTCAATCATTACTTGAAAGGCTTTCCCCTCTATACATTTCCCCTTATATTCATCTATAGGTTTAGCCATGATTCTTCCTTTAGGCCTATATCTGTAGCCATAGATTCTACCGTATGTAATTAGTTCGTTCAAAAACTCTGGTGCTAACACTTCGTGTAGCTTTTCAGGTATATATCTTAAGGCATTTTTAAGGGCTAATTCCATCTCATTTTTAGTTAGATTAAGCTCTCTTTTTGGAGCCCTCCTAATTCCAGCTTCAAAAGTAGGCGCTGGTGGTAGTTCATCATCCAATTTAATAGTCATAGCATCCCCAATACTTAAATTATTTAACATTGAAATTCCCCCTTAAAATAATTTTCCAATTTCTTTTTCCACCATATTTACAATTTCCCCAGACTTAATAATCTCTTCACATTTGTTTATTTCTTCGTACATCGGTTTATCTTTATCCAAATATCCTATCTTTTCTCTAATTATATTATAAACTATATTAGTACCGTTTCCTAATCCTTTATTTCCTCTTAGGTCAATACCTTGGCAAGCTGCTAATATTTCCATACTTAAGACTTTTCTTACATTTTCCATTATCTCTCTTGCTTTTCTACTAGCGATTGTTCCCATAGATACATGGTCCTCCTGATTAGCTGAGGAGGGTATTGAATCTACACTGGCAGGATGGGCTAGTATTTTGTTTTCAGATACTAATGCAGCTGCTGAATACTGAACAATCATAAATCCTGAATTTAAGCCACCGTTTTTTATTAGGAAACCAGGTAAACCATTGCTCAAAGAAGGATTTACTAGTCTTTCTAATCTTCTTTCAGATATATTAGCCAATTCAGCTAATCCAATGCCTAAAAAGTCAAAAGCCAAGGCCATAGGTTGGCCATGAAAATTTCCACCTGAGATTACCTCTTCATCTTCATAAAAAATCAAAGGATTGTCGGTGGCAGAATTCATTTCTATTTCTACTTTTTCTATTACATATTTAAAGCAATCCTTGCTACCACCGTGAATTTGAGGTGTACACCTTAAGGAATAGGCATCTTGGACCCTAATCTCTCCTTGTCGACTTACCATAGAGCTATTTTCTAAAAGTTTTAGAAGATTTTTACTTGTATTTATTTGCCCTTCATGAGGCCTTACATCCTGAACTCTAATATCATAAGCATCAATAATTCCATTTAGTGCTTCTATTGTTAGGGAGGCAGCAATGTCAGCTATTTTACTTAACATCATAGTATCATATATGGTATGAGCACCAATTGAAGTCATTACTTGGGTTCCATTTATTAGTGCCAAACCTTCCTTTGAGGTTAATTCAATAGTTTTTATCTTGGCTTTTTCCATTGCTTCTTTACCAGGCATTTTTTGACCTTTATAAATTGCATCTCCTTCTCCAAGCATAACAAGGACCATGTGGGATAGAGGAGCTAAATCCCCACTGGAACCTAAAGACCCTTTTTCTGGGATAATTGGATGGACACCCTTGTTTAACATTTCTATTAGAGTATTTAATGTTGATAATCTAATACCTGAAAACCCTTTGGCTAAAGCATTTACTCTTAAAAGCATAATACCTCTTACTATATCCTCAGGCAAGGGTTCTCCCACTCCGCAAGCGTGGCTTACTATTAAATTCCTTTGTAGCTCTTTAGTTTCATCTCCTGTAATGACTACATCACTGAATTTACCAAAACCTGTAGTAATACCATAGACAACTTTATTTTGGTCAACAAATTTATCTACCAATGCCCTAGATTTGTTTACTCTATCTATTGCCGCCTGGGACAATTCTATTTGTTTACTTCCTCTAGTTATTTTAATAAAATCCTCTATGGTCAAATTATTTCCGTCAATTAGTACTTTTCCCATAATATATTCCTCCCTTTTTATTAATTACCATGTTATTTCATTAAAGCGCATAAAAAACCACAGATAAATCTGTGGTTTTAATTAAAAATTTTTTTAAGGTAAATCTTCTGAAAAACTTCATTTTTTCTACCCTCATTTATATTTTGTTAATTTATTATACATAAGATTATTTTATCTAGTCAATATATTTCTATAATAGTGCTGCAAAAATATTACTTAAGTACTTGGCAAGGTTAAAGGAGTTGAAATCAAATTCCTTCTTTCTTAAAGAAGTAGTGATATATAGTACTCCTTTTACAATTTGATTTTTAACTAGAGGTATTATTATTACTGATTGCCAATTAGGCAAACCTGATATTACATCAATATTCTCTAGGTTTTCCCAATCTATAAAAAATTCACCCTTTTTCGTTTTTATGGATTTTAGGATCCTTTCATTATTTAAAGTAGGAGTCTCTATCCAGCTATCACCGAATCTTTCCCTAGTAAAGCCATTTTCAATTCTTTCATTATCCACTAATAGTATAGTGCCATATTCGCCATCTATGGTTTCCAGTACCCTTCCCAAAAATATAAAGGCATTCTCTTCTAGACTTCTACTTTCTTTAATCAATTCTATTATATCTATTAAGGCAAGAATATTTCTATTATCAGAATCCAAATCTCCTGTTAATATACCAGCCAATTTATCTACCCTATTTAATGTATTATCCATTTCTGGATTCCATATAAAGGTCCTATTTCTTCCTAATTCTTTTGCATAATAAAGTGCTTGGTCTGCCTTTTCAATTAAATCATCACTAAAATGACCGTGGTTGGGAAATAAGGAAATTCCTATACTTACGGTTATATGGTGGTCTAAACCTTTTATTTGTAGCTTCTCTATTTCTGTTCTAATTTTTTCTGCTACTTTGATAGATTCAACTTCTGAAACATCTTTTAAAATAATTATAAATTCTTCTCCACCATATCTTCCTACAATATCTGTATTTCTAATACAAGATTTTATAGTACTACCGATTATAGAGAGTATCTCATCTCCTTTTCTGTGGCCATAAGTGTCGTTGATTCGCTTAAATCTATCCATATCTAACATCATAACTGAAAAGGATCTATTAGTGGATTTCATGCTATTAATTATTTCATCAAATTTAGTTTCAAAATACTTTCTAGTTAGGGTATTGGTTAACTTATCTGTTGTAGCCAGTAATCTAAGTTTATTATTTTCCAAATTAATATAAATAAGATAGGTAAGGCTTCTTACAATTGCCAAACGTTCAACATCAAATCTGTTAAATACATTATCCGTTTCCAAATATATAAATCCCTGTATATTATATTCGTTCCAAAGATATTTTCTTCTTTCATTTTCTCTTTCAGGAATTTTGTCTAGGGAAAGTATTGGAACACATATTATTCCCTTTTTATCATCCTTTAAAAACTCTAAATAACTAGTATTATATACATCAGAATAGTTTTTATTAATTAATATTCCTGTTCTAGATCTACTTGCCAAGCTTAAAAACCTTTCATTAATTTCATAAGCTGGTCCATTGTCCAATGTTGCTACTTGTTGATAAGTATTATTTTTATCATCATAGCTCAATATAAATCCTTTTTTGGCAAAGGTCATTTTACTTAAATATTTTAATATTAAGTCAAGATTATATTGATAATCATCTGTAAGTTTAGAAATCAACTCTTCTACTGTATTTATATTTACAGCTTCCCCATAATAGTCAAATTGAGTAATACTGATGAAATCATCACTACCTATTAAATCTATAATAGGTTTCAGGTCAAAGTAGACATTTAAATTCTCAACATCTATATCTTCTATGGAAGTACAGGCTATTTCATAACCAAATACTTCTTTTATAGCTACTTTTATTTTATCTTTAAGGGTGTCAATATTTCTACTTGTTATAAAATTAAACTTCAAATTGTTGCATGGAATTTTTAGGCTTATTTTATAAACTAGGTCTAATGCTTCAAATAAATATTTTAGTGCATGTTTGTACTCTCCTATTTCAAACAATTTAAATCCTAGGGCCATTATAAGGTAAAGTCTTTCAATAGTTACATCTTTTTTGACCAATTTCCCTTCTAAAGCCATTAAAATCCTTATAGACTCTTTTTCAGATTTAATAAAAGATGCTAATGTCTGATGTTGTAAGTCTAGGTAACCTATGGGTAACTCTCCCATTATTAAGGAATCTTCATCTAATAATTCCCTTGCATAGTCAATATCATTTACTAATATGCTTAAAAAAGCAAATCTTAAAAGGAATTTTCTTCTATGTAATGAAACATTCCTTTCCCTATATTTTTGTCTGATATTCTCTATATCAACTTTGTTTAATAAATTATCCCGTAATATTTCTATTGATAGAATTCTAGCTTTAGATACTAAATATCCTCTTATATTAAAGTCCTTGCAAGTATCGCAAGCTAATTGTGAATAAATAACACTATTTTCCCAATCCCCTAAAGTTCCATAATAATTGCCCAAGAAATCATAATACTGGTATGTTATTTCTAAGTTAGTGATTTGATTGGTTGAATAGATTTCTTTTAAAAATTCAACACATTCGTAAGCCTTATCATATTGAGTCTTTGCAATATAGATATTTCCCATGTTTACATTGGCTAAAAAGATCATATGGAGATCCTGCAATTCCAATGCTCCATCTTTTACTTCCTCTAAATATTCTAAGGCTAGATCATATTGGAAGTTGTCAATATATATTTCAGAAATATTATTTAGGATGACAATTTCCACTTCCTGTATTCCAAGTTTTGTTGCAATTTCCTTGCCTTTTTCATAGTATTCCATGGCTTTTTTAGAATTTTCAAAATGATCTGAGTATATACTGCCAATATTATTTATTGGTTTTGTTGCTTCAACTATATTTCCAGTTGCTTGGCAGTATTCAATACTTTTATCATAGTATTTTATTGCTTCTTCCATATTACCATTTAAATATCTTATTATACCTAGACGGTTATAAATTGTACCAAGATAGTTATCAATATTATTAGAATCAAATAAATCTATAGCTTTTCTTAGATTTATTTCTGCTTCCTTTAAATTGCCATTTTGAATATCTATTCTTGCTTTGGAAATATTGGCAATTATATATCCTTCCATAATATTATGTTCCTTGGATATTTGCTCTATTTCCTCTATCTCTTTCAAGGCTTTTTCTGTTTCTACCCTTATATAATATAGGTCGATTAATACCAACTTGCTTTTTATGATATGTTTAAAATCCTTTAATTCTAAGGCAATCTTTTGATATTCCTCAAGGTAAGCTTTTCCCTTCTCCCATTCTCCTTTCAGAAAATATATTTGAACAAGGTTTTCCAATATTATAAGTTTTGTTGTAGAAGGCTCCTCTACAATACTATAAGCTTTTTCTAATAAAAATCTTCCTTGTGAACTATATTTGTTCTCCATTAAATCCAGTCTTCCTAAGATAATCTCAATAGCCTTATTGGTTTGATTTGATTTTATTAAGTGATGTAATAGTTCTTCCAATACAAGCTCGATGCTATCTTTATCTAAATCACAAAGTATCTCAGAAGCCTTTTCGTGGAGATAAATTCTTTCTTCATAGGGAATTTGGTTATAAATCATTCTCTTTAATTCTGTGCTCTTAACATTATAACTATATCCCAAATCACCTAATTTCTCATCTATAAGCCCTAGGGTCTTTAATTGGTTTAATTGTCTCTCGACTTCTTGTCCACCTATATCCAACAAATTAATTAGTACCTTCTTATACAAGGCATCATCAAAAATGGATAATATTTTAAATATTTCATAATAATTATCTTTTACTAATTTTAATTGTTTCTCAAATGCCTCGTCTATATTTGAAGGAAAGTAAATTTCTGAATAACTATCAGCTTTTAGATACCATCTTCCTGTAGGATTCATATATAATTCCCCAGTTGCATACAAGTGCTTAATTAGATATTCAATATACCTAGGATTGCCTTGACTTTCCTTAAATAATACACTTGCCAATTTGCTTGGTGTATATGAAATGCCTAGAATATTTTGAACCATTACACCAATTTCTTCTAAATTTAATTTTAGTAGTTCTATATTAAATATGTGTTTGTTAATAGTCCATTCTTCAATTTTCTTTTTCAATGAAATGTTATCTAAAGCTGAATTGTTATCATAGGAGAAAATAAAATACAAATTATTATTTTTCACATTGTTTAATAAATAATCTATCATAGTCAATAGGTTTGTATTTGCATATTGTATATCATCGATAATTATATATATTATCTTTTCCTTTGATAATTCAGTAAAATAATTGGAGATTCTATTACATAACCTAAACATCTCCCAATTTAAACTCAAGTCAGCTTCCATCTCTTCATTGCCATATAACCTTAATTCTGGCAAAATTTTACATAATTCACTTCTGTATTTTTCCATTAGTTCAGAAGGAGTATCTTTTAGGGATTGCTTTAAAATATTTGTTAAGTCGTATAAATCATTACCTTCATCATCTTCTATTTCTATATAGTATACATCTCTTCCCTTCATCCTAAGTCTATGGCTTATTTCAGTTAACAATTTAGTTTTTCCTACACCAAATTCTCCCTCAATAATTAACCCCTTATATTCATTGTTACCATCTATAAGACTCTTATCTATTTTCATAAGATCTTCTATTTCTTTTTCTCTGCCAATTATTTTATTATTAAAGAATAAGGTGTTTCTACTTTGTACTAAATCATATGAATAATCTAAATCAAAAATTTCCTTTAAGCTATCAGCCAATTCAATAAGATTTACATCCCTTGAAATAAAATCCCTTTTTGTTAATTGGGATATTGTTTTACTTAAAAAATCCTTCTTATCTGAATTCAAAATTTCCTCATGTATATAGGTATAATTATTTACATCTTCCTCAAGATAGTCTTCAAGTAATAAATATTTCATTAAAACTCCAATAGAATAAAAATCAGCTCTTTTATTATTTAAGTTTTTATTAATTAGGGTTTCAGGGGATATAAAATGCCTATTAAAATCATCAATAAAAGATCTATCTCTTTTCTCTATTATGGTCCCTATGTCTACTAATTTAATACAATTGTCTAATATATAGATTTCTGATGGACTTAAAATTTGATAAGTATAGCCTCTAAAGTGTAAATAATCAATAGTGGTTAAAATATCTAAAACTATTCGTAATCTATCAAGAAAACTTAAGCTATCTACAACATCCTTAAGCTTAGGACCATCAACATATTCAGAAATTAAGTAATACAACAAGCTATTAGTTTTTTTTGTATCTATTGATTTGACGATATTGAATTTCTCATTAAATAATATATTACTATGTCTAATATTTGCAATTTGAATAAAATCTGTAATAAAATAGTCGATTGTTTTTTTCTGTTCATCATAGTTGTAAAATTTCAGTAATTTATGCCTTTCATCTCCCCATAAATCGGAGACTATGTAGGTTTCATAATAGATATTATCTTCAAGTTTTTTTTCAATCTTATACCTATTGTCTATGATTTTCATTTTATCCCCTCTTTATCTACCTTAGTTCATCTTTCATGGCATCATATAAGGCTTTTAAACCTGCGCCTAATCTCACCTTTTCTTCGTAACCGAAATCTACTAGTTTACTAGACAAGAAATCTATTCTTTTGTTTAAAACCTTTTCCAAGATTTCATATCCTTTAGGTAATACTTCTATCCTAACTACCCTTTTATCCTTTTCATCTTTTTTTCGAACAACTAGTTCCGCCTTTTCCATCCTATCTATTAAGTCTGTAATTGTACTGCAAGCTAGTGCCATACTCTTACTTAGTTCACCTATAGTCATATCGCCCTTGTTAATTAATATCTGTAAAGCTGTAAACTGTGGAATAGTAATACTAGAATCGGATAAAATTTCCCTACCCTTTCTTCTTATAATATAGTCCACCTTTCTTAAATGCTTTTCAATTTCTTCCACTGTACTTCTTTCTTCTAATTCTCTCATAGTTTCCTCCTTTTGAAAAAGTCAACTACCTATACAATTATTCTAAAAGCCTTCGGTACAACTTCAAATGTAGCAGGAAGCTTGCCACCAAACTCTCCATCAACATCCAATTCTACTGCTTTATTGGAGTCCATTATAATTTTATTTGTCTTAAAATATATTACACTAGGATGATTTACATGACCTCCGCTAAATATACTGAAGAAAATGTTAGCCAAATTTTGAACATCTGTTTTCTTTATCATTAACACATCTAATAAGCCGTCCAATACAGATGCATTAGGAGCAAGTTTTTTGAACCCACCAATAGAAGAACTATTTGATATTAAAAAAAGTAAGATATCTTCTTCGCTTGTATATTCTTTAGATTGAATCTTTACTCTAATAGGTTCAAAACTTTGTAGAGTAATCTCCTTTAAACCTTCAAAATAATATGCTAATCTACCAAAAAGCATCTTTGTTTCAGTTGGTACTTGGTATCCTACATTTGATAGAAGCCCACCTGCTGCTACGTTTACAAAGTATTCATCATTTGCCTTGCCTAAATCTACATCTATAGTTTTTTCTCCTTTAATCATTTTGTAAAAATCATAAATGTTATTTGGAAGTTTTAAATAATTTGCAAAGTCATTTACTGTACCTGAGGATAGAATAGCTACAGGTACCTTCCTTGCACTATTAGCAATACCCTTAGCTACCTCATTTACAGTTCCATCTCCCCCTGAGGCTATTATAATATCCCAGTCCTCATTACATGTTTTTATTGTTTCCATCATTGCATCGTCTTTTTTTCTAGTAGTGAATTTGTTTATTGTATATCCATCTTCAAATAATAATTTGCATAATCTATTTAATCTTCTCTCTACAGTCTGCCTGCCAGAAGACGGATTATATATGATTTTGACCTTCTTCATTCGCTCTACCCCTCTGCAAAGTTATTCTCTTGTATGTAGTTTTTTTCTTTATATTTACTCTATTATACCAATTATTTCATATTTGTTAAATAATTTTAGTATAAGTATAAAAAATAAGAACCCGTTTGAGTTCTTATCTTTTTTTCAAATATCCTTTTATTGCATCAATAACCTCAAGGATTAATTTAATATAAGTATCGATATTTTTTATATTGTCCTGTAAGGAATAGGCAGTATCTGCCACCGTATCCGTTACAATATCCATTGTCTCAGATATCTTATATGTTGTATTATCTACGGATTCTGTTATAGAATCAATTTTTGTAGTAATCTCATTAACATTACTTATTAATTCCGTCACTTCGGGTGTTATATCTTCTATAGTAGTATTTGCAGCCTTTGTAATGGAGTTAATATTTTCACTTATCTCAGGCAAATGGTTAACTACTGTATTTATGTTCTTTTCATTTGATTCAAAAAACAAGTTGATTTTAAGTAATATTTTATTTAAGTTTTTAAATACCAATATTAAGTAAGTTAAAGCACCTATTCCGAGCAAAAAAAGGATTAGTTTAAATAAATCTTGTATTGTCAGAGTAGCGCCCAAGTTTTACTCCCCCTTATTAGGAATCTTCTTCTGGAGTGTTGTCTTCAGATTCCTTAGTTTCTATAATATCCTCTTCTATTATTATATCCACATCATCTTCAAGTTCTTCTGGTGTATGTTTCTTTCCTTTAATATCTGTGTAAACTTGCTTAATCTCATCTTTTACCTTACCCTGTATCTTCTTTGCTACTTCAACCTGTTCATTTACAGTTTCTTTAATATTGCCTGCAACTTCTTTTGTTTTATTTGCAATATCCTCCCTAGTCTCCTTTCCAGATTTTGGAGCAAATAAAACTCCCGTTACTGCACCAAGAAATGTTCCAATTGCAGTTCCTACAGCAATGTTTTTTGCTGTTTCTAAATTTTTCTCTCTTCTTGCTCTTCTTCTTTTTTCATGTAAAAATTTATTTACCAAATTTATCCCCCCTCCCTAAATACTTGATTTCATATAACAAGTTTATACCCTAAAAATATAGTTTGTAATCATTATTTATAAAGTATTTCAGTAGCTATAAGATTTAGAACTTATTTTCCAGTATTTTTTGTAATTCTTCTGCTTGATAACCACATTCTTCTGCAAATTTTTTAAATAAATTAGCTACTTCACTATCTGTTACTTTTTTCGAATGGGTTTCATAATCTCTAACCATTTCTTGTGAATCTAAAATCATTTTCTTAATAACTTCCTTAGTAGTTAATTCCACAATATTACCTCCCAACATAGTTTTATACAAATAATTTACCTCACAATAATTATTTTATACTTTAATAATAAATTTTTGTTTAAGTCTTTAAAATAATATAAAATACTATATAATA
>JAAYQJ010000082.1 GCA_012519355.1 Tissierellia bacterium
GAGATTGAAGAGGCTTTATATGCCTATTTTATAGAAGAAACTAAGAAAATTAGAGGCGAAAAAAAACACATGTCGGATGTTGAGGGCTATGCAATAAAATGTATACGCACTAAAGACGATGAATTTATTAGTCAGCAAACATTTATTGAATACCTGGAAGAAATTAAAAAACTTGATATTTCAAGCTTTAAGAACAAAAAAGTTTTATTCTTGACTGGCTACGACGGGGGCTTAGAATTATTTTCACCTAAAAACTTTGATGGAGTAACAATGCTTTGTTCAGAAGGAGAAACACTTGTTAATCAAGTTTTAAGGGACTTTGAAAGAAGACCGGAAGCGTATAAAGACATAATAGAAAGATTAGATGACTCTAATAAAAAGAATTAATCCAATACACAATAGATATTGATATAACAATAGGATATACAGAATAGATAGGAAAGATTACTACAATATAAATGATTGTTCAATGCTATACTCATATAGACATGAGTATAGCATTTTTATGTTACTATAAAGATTTAATCATGCCTATTATTTTTGAAATAAAGAAGGATTTATAGTAAATGTGTAGAAATAGTTTATATATGATTTACATTACATGTATACCTAAGGGAGGAAAAGAAAATTGGTAGAGTTAAGAGAAATATCAGAGGATAATTTTGTAGAATGCATTAAGTTAGATCTCACTAAAGAACAATGGAGATATGTAGCTTCTAATGCATATAGTTTATCAGAAGCTTATGCCCAAAAAAATGATGGAAAATATACTCCTATCCCATATGCTATTTATAATGGAGATGAAATGGTAGGTTTCATTATGGCAGTATATCAACCAATAGATGAAGATGATTTAGAAGATGATAAAAATGTTTTTTACCTATCGAGGATGATGATTGATAAAAGATTCCAGGGGAATGGATATGGGAAAGAAGCTATGATAAAAATGATTGAGATTATGAAAACATTTCAGAATGGGAGTGCAGAAGCAGTTGTTCTTTCATGTAGCAAAGAAAATGTTGTAGCATATGAATTATATAAATCTTTAGGCTTCGTAGACACTGGTGAATGTGATGAAGATGGAGATTCTTATTTTAGATTAGATTTAAAATAAATGAGTACCTTATACTACCAATTATTCCTTTTTTTATAAGAAGTAATGTATTATAATGAAGTTACTATAATACAATTATACCGATAGGATAGTATTGATAGAATATTTGACCGTTTCCATAAGGTTGACTAGTTTTATTAAGGCAGAGGAACAGGGAGACGGCAGATTCATGCACATAGTTGTGCACAGGGGGTAGAAAAATGAAAATACATAAGATAGATTTTAATAGTCTCTTGGGATCTGCTTTTTCGCCTGCAAATAAGCTTAGCATAAAAGCTATCACAAGGGAAAATTTACCCTATTTTGGGGGCTGGATTGCTGTTTCTATATGGCTTTATGCATATTTTCTTCCAATGGGAGACTTTGCCATTAAGGTAAGTCTTTTTGAGGAAATCGTAGGGGACACATCCTTTTACTTTATAGTCATGTTGATAACAGGTAGTTTGATACCTATTCTTTTTGATGGGAAGAGATTTGTTCCAGCATCATTTTATAGTGTTATTGTTTCTCTAGTATGTTTTATATCAGTATCACTTCTTGGACCAGGTACACCTTCCAAAATAATTATGATGATTGCTGTACCCTGCATTGGTCATATTTTTATTTCTCATGTATATGCTTTTTTTATGGTTTTAAATAATTCAGAAAAACTTTATTCCATGATTCTAGTTGTACTCCTTCCCAAGGTATTAACACAAATAAAACCTATATTAAGTAGTAAACAACTTATACTACATCCCTTTTCTATTCTCGTTTTTTTCATTATGATATTCTTGGCTTTCACTACATATTATATTAAGACCCATGCGGAGACTGTACCTTCCTTTCAAAAAGTAAAAGCACCTATTAAGGCATATTCTCTGATGCCAGTTATATATATGGTATTTGCCTTAAATGATGTGATAGCTCCAACTGTTCTTCAGCAGATTAGTGGTTTTGCCAAAAACCAGATAGATAATTATTACTTCATTGGCATTTTGGTAGGCATTGCAGTGATTCTACTTTTGCAAACCCGTTTTTCTATGAATATATGTACCATGTTGAATCTTTCTTTTGCATTTTTGGCCCTTGGCTTTGTAGTAGATATAGTTCGAATCCAGTATCCGGAAGTAGGATTTGTTTCAGCCTTTTGCTTCGGCGTTGCCTATTCTATAGGTATTGTCAACTTATATTACCTGGCAGGATTTATGATAAAAAAATTCCAAAGCATATATTTTTACCGGACTGGTTTCTTGATTTCATCTCTGTGTTACCTAGCCACATTAGTTTTCGTCAAGATTTCTGGCCATAGTGATAAACCTATATCATCAATCTTGATGGCCTTAATTTCAATATGTATAATTATCCTCTTTTTCATTCTTTCTCCTTTCTTTGTTAAGATCTTGTATTCAGGAGAATGGATTGATGATGCTTATCGGGGAGATATCAGCCAGGATTCAAGGCTGGAAGCCAAATTGAAGGATTACAAACTTACCCCTGCGGAAATAGAGGTATGTAGACTTCTACTTGATGGATATACACTTAGGCAGATTTCAGGTATGCAGTCCAAAGCATACTCAACCATTAATACTTATTGTACATCTATATATCGGAAGCTAAATATTAATAGTCGTACTGAATTGTTCCTTTTATTACAAGATTACAAAGAATAGGATATTATCAAGCTTTAACCCCCTCTCATTAGTTCTAATGAGAGGGGGTTTTTTCCTTTATCATGTGAGTTAATGAAGTGACTCCTTATGTTTTTTTATCTATATTATAAGTATCCCTTTAGGGTTATTAGGAGGTGATCTGCTTGGGGTTCATGGATAGGATCAAAGAAATGCTTTTGAAGTCAAAACCAGAAACAGAAGAAAAAGATGAAAAAGAAACAGCAGTAATAAGCACTGAAACCCATTACGGGAAAAAGATGAATCTCAGCCACAGTGAAAAGTTAAAATTAGTGGAAAGCCTGACACCAAGAGAAAAAGAAACATTTTATATTTTATTGGGAGGCTACAGTCTAAAGGAAGCTGCTAAACAACTAAATATTAGATATTCTACTGCCAATACTTATCAAACAGCAATTTACAAAAAGCTAAATGTAAACTCACGAGCGGAGTTGATAATCAATTTTAGAGATCTATGCGAAACAAGGGAGGAGTGATATGGGTTTTTCATGGCAATTGTATTTCTATAATATTTTGAGGAGGTGTTTCTAATGAAAAAATGCTAATTATCTTTATCTGCTTGATGTTGATTCTTTCAATGTCTGCTTGTGGTGGGAAAGGAACAGATAATCCTACCACTTCAATAGAAGACTCAAAAGACCATACTGGGTTTGATGATGAGGATTTTGAAGATTCTTACGAGGATTATGAGGATACTAACTCTCCAAAGCTTTCTGATCTTAACACAAGTAATTTTACGAATTTTTCCGATGCTGAGACAGAATTTAACAACCATATATCTCAAAATAGTAGTAAGGTTGAACTGTAAATCTATATCAAAATGTTGTCTCCATTACTGATATGACAGTTCTTGACAATACCATGCCACTTTATATTTGGGGTGAAACACTAGATAAGGAAGAATTAGAAATGCAGGATATTTCAACTAGTATTTTTGTAGGTGAGGATAGGAGTTATCGAAAATACGACCTTGAACGTGAAAGTGAAACTAGGTATAGGGTCATAAAGGAGACACATGATGGTGAGGTAACCATCACTGAGATAGAGTATTATCCAGACCTTGATGCAGTACGGCTAGAAACAGTAAGTAATGGCAAGCTTGAACTAGTATTTGAATATGCCAAGACAAAGGATGGATATGCAGCACAATACTATTTTGAAACCATTATTGGTGGGTCCTATGGGGCACCACAGAGGGGCATGTGTGCTTACAAAATTATTTTTTCAGGCCTTAACGGGTCTAAAGCACGATTTATAGATGTAGAGGAACCAGCTAGTATTATTGGCAATGTACCTGATGCAGAAGACTTCATTAAGGGAGCAAATGATTGGTTAACCATAAAAGATGGTAATTTCACTGGAGAATTGGCCGGAGAAAGCTTTTAGTCTATAGGTAAATGAAATAAATTAAAGGAGGAAGAGGTTAATGAAAAATAAAATTTTAGTTTTTTTCTTGTCTCTCTTATTAATAATAGGATTACTCCCGTTAACAGCCATTGCTGATAGCGCTCCTACAACACTTGAAGCACCAACAAACTTAAGAGCTGAGCTAAAGGAAGATTCAGACGGGGTGCCTTACTTTGAACTTACATTGGAGGTTCCGAAAAGCGTTAAAGACTTAAATGAAAAAATATTGGAAGATTCATACTACTTTGAGGGGAAAATTTTTGAAGAGGTAGAAGTTCATTTCGAATATAAATATGCTGATTATGACTGGAATGAAGGTCCATCACATTATTGGAATACAAGTATGTACCTAGCTGACTTACTTGAAGATGGGCATTATGAATATTATCCCTTCGATAGTTCCACAAAGTTTGGGGACATTGACATTAAAAGTGAAGTATATTACTTTAGGGCAAGATTTTTCGTCTTATGGGGATATGAAGGTGGTTGGATGAATGAAAGGATATACTCTGATTATTCAAATATAGTTACCATTGGTAACCCTGCCTATTGGAGTACAGCCAGTGACTGGGCAACACCTGAACTCCAAAAAGCTGCAGAAGAAGGCCTAATACCAGAAATTCTTAAGGGTGCAGACATGACAAAACCCATTACTCGTGAGGAGTTTGCTGAAGTTGCCCTTTTAATGTATCAGAAAGCCTCTGGCAATATGGGTACACCTGCCAGTCCCAACCCCTTCACGGATACACAAAACCCACAGGTATTAACAGCTTATGAACTAGGTATAGTAAAGGGAACCAGTCCAACAACATTTGCACCTAAAACCCTTATAAACAGGGAGCAAGTGGCTGCCATGTTAGTCCGTACAATCAAGCTTATTGCTCCAAATGCAGACTACTCAACTGAAGGAGCACCAAGCTTTACTGACCAAGCGGATATCTCTGATTGGGCCTTAAATGACTGCCTATATATAGCTAAACTTGGCATTATCAAGGGTAGCGATGGAAAATTCATGCCTCGTGCAGTGGCAGAAGCCCAAGTTGCAATGGGCTATGCCAATACATCTAGGGAACAAGCCATTGCCATGAGTGTAAGAACAGTAGATAAAATAAAGGAAATCAAGTAGGCCAATTAGTAAAACAATTTCTTTAATTGAGAAGGGAGAGGCCATATGAGGATATCTCATAAAAACTATAGATTTTTTTACTATTTCTTAATGGCTACCATGTTTCTTACTCTACTAGCAGGCTGCGGTAAGCTGCCACAGCCTGACTCCCCCTTTTCTAATCCTAGTGATTCTAGGAGTGAGCTTTCGACTTCTTCTACTAGTGATTATGATGGGGGATACCAATTATTTGCTAAAGAGGCTAATGTACTTTCAGTAGCCTGCGGCGAAAATGCTAGGATAGATATTTCATTACCTGCTGGAGTCTTTGGAAGTGACAAATTGCTGGAATTAATGCCACTAGAGGGTGGAGACCTTCTTGTTCCTGGATTTTCTCTTAATGAGAAAGGTGGAAGTAACTTGACTTTGCAAGCACCTGCAGGGATATGCTATGTTACCACTGGCGACTTACCAGAGAATGCATGTATAGTAAAATACAGCCATGATAATCAGTATACTAAGCCAGTCCCAACTCACCGCTTTCAGTGGGGCAAAACCAGTGGGTTGGTGGCATTTGTTAATGAGTTTTCCAGCTATGGAGTAAGAGTAGTCACTAAGGCAGAGCTTGAAGAAATGGCTGATGAACTAGAAGATAAGGGTTTTCATTGGAGGTTATTGATAGAAGATAAGGATGGCTTTAATGAAACTAATTCCGATGAATGGATTACAGGTGAAACCAACTACCAGGCAAGCCTAGATATGGTTCTCTTCAACAACGATGCCCCATCGCCCTATGTAATGCATGGTCAATACCGAGGTGCTGCGAAGATGGTTTCCGATGTGAAGGTTACAATGGAAGGGGCTCCCATGTTCTTTTCCATAGTTGAGGCTACAGACGATAATGCTTCCCTTACACTCTACCCAGTATTTCAGGAATATGAACCAGAACCAGCTAGCGGACTGCCCCCACTATCAGGTCTTATCCCAATTCGATATGAAGGGAAGGGGACTTTGCATATGAAAGATCCGATAGATCTTGGACCTGAAATGAGCGAACATGGCATTAACTTGATGACTGTGGCGAGGGAGTTTGAACAAAGTGGGATAGATTTACCTGGCTTGCAGGAAGAAAACCTCCCTGTCACCATAGTTACAGAGGGGCCTATTGCATATGTAACATTGGCCTTAAAAGAAGGAAGAAGCCTTACATTCACCGGTAGCATTGTAGGGAGGTCAGCAGATCAAAAAATAGAAATTGTCCCTCTTGTTCCGGAATCAGGAAAGGAGAATAAACAAGTAGAAAAATCCGAAACCACCTGTATTGAAAACCCTGATGGTTCTTTTGATTACGATATGGATGGTGACGGCATAATAGACTTTACTTTATATCCACTAATATATAAATAAAATTTACTGGGGGGTATTGTGGTGTTTAAATATCAAAAAAAATGGTGCTATAGGGTACTTGTGATGTTTATGGCATTGGCTATATTTTTGTCCGGACCCTTTAGCACCCTTCATGCGTTTGCTACTACAGATGACCATACAATAGAAACTTTTGATGAGGAAGTTATGTTGCTTGATACAAACATAGAACCTAACAGCGGAGATGAATTGGAAGAAGAACAGTCTACTGAGATAGAAAACAAAGATGAGATACCTGATGATACTAATGAAGATATAGATAATAGTACATCAGAGCCTGCAACATCGGATGACTTATTAAAAGAGAATGAGATTTTAGAGACTGACACCAGTATTATTAATCTAATGGATACTGGTCCCTTAGATATAGAAGAGGAAAAGGTCTGTAAAATCGATGATGTACAATATGCAACACTGCATGAAGCTTTGGAGGAAGCAGGTTCTACTGCAATCATCAAACTACTCAATAGTTTCACAACCCATCAGAGTGTTATCATCAATAATAAAGATATCACCCTTGACCTTAACGGTTATACACTAAAGGTTGATACCACTGCTGACGAAGGACTAAAGGTAACAAATGGAACTTTGGATCTGAAGGGAGAAGGGGAATTAAATGTAACTGGAAAGCTATATGGAGTCTGGGCGAATAATGGAAAAGTTACTGTCACCAATGTCAAAGCTCTCGGTAATGATTATGCAGATGGCATTGGAGTTTATGCTGATGAAGATTCCAAAGTATATGTCCTAGGAGATATAACTGCTAATATTGGAGCACAAGCCAAAGGTCATGAAACACAGGTAATCATACATGGAAAGATAAATCGAAGTGAGGACGCTGATGAAGAAAAGTATGTTATTATTGGTAGAAGCGGTATGCCTGAGTCTTGGGGAGCATTTAAGCGCATTAATGAGGTTATTGAAAGGGAATTTCTAATCTATACCGATATCTATGAAAAAGCAATGGTATTGGTAAAGGCAGATTCTTCTGTACCAGAGCGAATATGTGCCATGCTCAATTTCAATCGGGAAGAATTTGACTTTCTTTATTCCAAACTAGAAGCAGCTCTAGGAATGGCTATAGAGGGTTGGGAATACGAAATTGAGTTATTGAAAGATATAGACTATACAGAAACTTTTGATACTAAGGGATGCGATTGGGAATTTAACTTGAATGGGTATACCCTAAATATTATAACTGATGATGATGTTGGTTTAGTTGCAACAAGCGATATTCGGATTAAAGGACCAGGAGAATTTAATGTAACTGGTAAAAAAATTGGAGTACAGGCATTTAATGAAGGTACCTATGTAACTGTCACCAATGCTACTGCCACAGATGAAGTGGAAGGTGTAGGAATTTATGCTGCGGGAAGGGTTAATGTTAGTGTCCTTGGAGATGTTTCTGGAAAGGCATATGGGATAAAGTTAAAGGGCTTCGAAAATCAGGTATTGGTAGAAGGTAATGTTTATTCTTCTAATATTGGTATTGGCGATGTAGAGATAGGTGGTAGTACTGTAATCGTGGAAGGAAGTATTTATGCAGATTCCAAAAGGTATCTGGAACTTGGTGAAGTTTTCATGCTTGAATCAGAAGGAAGAACAGACCATGGATTTGATGAGATGAAGGATTATATACTATATGCAGACGAATGGTTATCTCAAATCAATCTTTGGGTAAGAAATGCTGAATTTTATAATTTGACTGTGGTAAATGGATTTGGTTCAGGAAGATTTGCAGAAGAGGTTTGGGTTCCTATAATGGCAAATATTCCAGTAGGAAGTATGTTTGATAGGTGGATAAGTGATGGTGGTGGAGAGTTTGGAGATAATTGTGAAACATGGACCGGTTTTAAAATGCCTTCCAATGATGTAACTGTCACAGCAGTATTAGACGGTGATACTATTGAAACTTACCTTTTAACTATAGAGGATGGAACTCTAGAAAATGGTTCTGGATCAGGGACTTATGCTGCAGGTACAGAAGTACCTATCTTAGCAAATCCCGCACCAGAAGGAAAAGTGTTTGATAAATGGGTAAGTGAAGGTGGCGGAAGTTTTAAAGATGTCAATAACCCTAACACTATTTTCACCATGCCATCAAATCCAGTGAC
>JAAYQJ010000083.1 GCA_012519355.1 Tissierellia bacterium
AACAAGTTGAGAATAACAAATAATATGCTAATAAATAATATGACCTATAACCTAAACCAAACCCTACAGAGATTAGAAAAACTTCAATATGAATCTGCAGTAGGTAAAAAGTTTAGGGTACCATCAGATGACCCAATAGGAGCCAGTAAATCACTTAAATTCAATACAGATATATCTAAAGTAGAACAATATTTAAGAAATGCCAAGGATGCTGAATCATGGCTACTAGAAACAGAATCAGTCTTAAAGGAAATCAATGCAGTCCTTCATAGAGCCAATGTCCTTACGGTACAGGCAGCCAATGGACCTAATGAACAAGACTTATCAAAGATACAAGACGAAATCAAAGAATTAAAAGAACATTTAATTCAATTAGGTAACTCAACCTATGCTGGTAGATCATTGTTTACTGGATTTAAGACTGATAAAGAGTTATTTGATAAAGATGGAAATTATACTGTTAAGGTCGGTATAGACGAAGACGGGAATGAGATAGACGAAGTATTTGTCTATAATGTAGGAGTAAAAGAAGAAGTACCAGTAAATATATTGGCAAATAAGGTTTTTGGTAAAGCTACACTTGATGCAGATGGAAATTTGGACGCTGATGTGCCTGGATATGACGAAAATATTGATATAAACGACACGCCATATTTAATTGCAGTTTTTAATCAACTGGAAAAAGCATTGGAAGATAAGGATCATGATAAGATTCAGAATGCACTAACCCATATTAAAGACTCCATGAATCAAGTATTATCCGTTACATCAGAAATAGGAGCTAGGGTTAATAGGTTAGAACTAACAGAAAGCAAACTAGAAGATCAATTATTAACATTACAAGAACTACTATCCTTCAATGAAGATGTTAGCCTCCCCGATGCATTAATGAGATTAGCCATAGAAGAAAATGTTTATAGAGCCAGCCTTGGAGTAAGTGCTCGTATAATTCAACCAAGCTTAATGGACTTTTTAAGATAGTTATGGGAGCGAAATTTTCGTGTCCCTAATTTTTTTGTGACAAAAGTACCATATGTGGGTAAAAATACTCATAGAAGAATATGACAAAAAAGGGTATAATAATCTTATACATTATTTTCAGACAGATTATTTTGACATTTTATGCCCAAAAAAGCTAGGAGATGATGCTTATGAAAGTAAAAACTAGAGATTTTGGAGAAATTGAAGTTCCAGAGGAAAATATTATTTTTTTCCAAGAGGGAATACCAGGTTTCGAAGAGGAAAAGGAATTTATAATCATTTTAAATGAAGATGTGGACAACCCCTTTCACCATCTCCAATCCGTCAAAAATCCAAATCTTTCATTTATAATTATAAATCCCTTTGAAGTATTTAATGACTATGACATAGTCATTCCACAAATTGCAGTGGATAAACTAAAGATAGAAAAAGCAGAAGATGTACTCGTATATACCATAGTAGTAGTACCAGAGGATATAAGGAAGATGACTACAAATTTATTAGGTCCCATAGTCATAAACCACAAGGGAAAATTGGGGAAACAAGTAATACTAGAAGACTCTAACTATTCAACGAAACATTTTCTGTTTAACCAAGACTTCCAAGAGGAGGTCAAATAAAATGCTTATACTTACAAGAAAAAAAGATGAATCTATTATCTTAGATGGAAGAATAGAGATTAAGATTATTGAAATAGAAGATGGCAAAGTAAAAATAGGCATAGAAGCTCCAAGGGATATCGATATAATTCGTAAAGAATTATATAAGAAGGTAGAGGAGGAGAATATTACTGCAATAAAATACAATTATAAACCAGAGGACATAAAAAAGTTATTCACAGGGAAAAACAATTAAATAATGACTTTCAAGGAGGACAATAAGGACCATGGAAGGACTACAAAGAACTTGTATTAGTAATGAATTTTGGAGAGTATTAATTGTAGATGATGATAATTTTATACATGGGATGATTAAGGAAATAAATAGGAATCTTCAATTTGAGGATAGGTGTATTGAATTTATAAGCGCTTATAATTCTGAAGAAGCCAAAAAAATCCTAAGCAGTGACAAACATATAGCACTAATACTAATTGATATCTTTCTAGAGGAAGAAAACTCAGGGCTAAACTTGGTAAAATACATAAGGGAGGTTTTAAAAAACTCTGAAACTAGGATTGTTCTTATGACAGGACAAGGCTCTATGGATTTACAAGAGGAAGTTATTTTAAACTATGATATTAATGGATACGAGAATAAGCCTGATCTATTTTCCAAAAAAATGAATACAGTTATCTTATCGTCCTTAAGGTCCTACAGGGATATTACTCGTATTAAAAACAACAAAGAGTCCATGGGAAAAGTCGTGTCCTCCATATCAAAGCTATATGAAAAAGATGCTTTAAATGATTTTTTAAGCAGTAGTATATGCCATTTAAGCTCCTTAATCAATCAATGCCACGGAAGGGGAGCAGAAAATTGTAATATCAATGCCTTTTCTGCCCTGAAACAAGAATATAGCAATACTTTTAAAATAGTAGGGGCAACAGGTAAGTATAAACAATACATTGGGAAAAGGATAAGGGATGCAGTATCCCATGAAGAGTTAGATAATATAAACAAAATAATCGATAATGGAGACCATAAGCTATTTGATAACTGCTACATAGCTAACTACAGAAGCACATCAGGAAATGAAGCCATTATATTTATTGAAATTGATCGTAAAATTAATTATATAGATATAGAATTACTAGACGTATTTCACAAAAGTATATCTGCAACCTTTGATAACCTATGTCTCGATATTGAAATTGAAGAAACTCAAAAGGAAATACTGTATATCTTAGGAGAAGTCACAGAGGCAAGATCAGAGGAGACAGGCTACCATGTAAGGAGAGTATCAAAATATTGTTCCATATTAGCAGAGAAATATGGCCTATCCCAAAGAGATATTATGCTACTTACCCATGCTACTCCAATTCACGATCTTGGAAAGGTTGCCATACCAGATAGTATACTTTTAAAACCAGGAAAACTAACAGTCGAGGAATTCAATATAGTAAAGTCCCACACT
>JAAYQJ010000011.1 GCA_012519355.1 Tissierellia bacterium
CATGAGTTCTTGGACCATAGGCTATATTATCATAAATGCTCATTGGAAATGGATTAGGACTTTGAAATACCATACCTACCCTTCTTCTAAGTAGATTTACATCAAAGTCTTTTGCATATATATCTTCGTCATCTAGTAATATATCCCCCGTTATTCTACAGCCTTCCACCAAGTCATTCATCCTGTTTAAGCTCTTTAATAGAGTAGACTTCCCGCAACCAGAGGGCCCTATAAATGCAGTAATTTCATTAGCCTGTATTTCCATATTTATATTTTTTAGTGCCTGGAAGTCAGTATAATAAAGATCCATGTTCTTTATACTTATTTTACTCATTTTATCTCCCTTTCGTCAACTTGTTACCTAAATAAGTAGACAAGCCATTTAATAATAATACTATTATAACAAGAATAACACCTGTAGCATATGCCTCATTTACATGCATTCCCTCAGATGATAGTATATACATATGAAGAGCTAGTGTTCTTCCAGATGAGAATAGACTATCTGTGATTTTAGTAGCTGTTCCTAATGTATACATCAATGCAGCAGTCTCTCCTACAACACGACCTATAGCTAATATAACCCCTGATAATATACCAGGCATAGCTACAGGAAGTACTACTTTAAATATTGTACGTAATTTACCTGCTCCTAAGGCAAAGCTGCCCTCTCTTAAACCATTACCAACTGATAATAAAGCCTCTTCTGTAGATCTTATTATTAAAGGCAATACCATTATGGATACTGTCAATGTTCCAGCCAATAATGAATACTGAAATTGCAATCTAATTACAAAAAACAGCATCCCGAACAAACCATATACTATAGAAGGAATACCAGATAGTGTTTCTGTTGCTATCCTAATTAATTCTACTAATTTACTTCCCTTTTTAGCATACTCAACTAAATAAAATCCAGTAAATACTCCAATAGGAGTAGCAATTAACAAAGTTAATCCTACTATCATAATTGTTGTTACAATAGATGGAAACATAGATACATTTTCCGTAGTATATTCAAATTCAAACATAGAAGGTTTCAAATATGGAATACCTTTTACTAATATATACCCAATTATAAAAAATAGAATTCCAAAAGTCACTAGAGCTGATAGTTTAACAGCAAATCTTGTTACTCTGCTCAATTTTGACCCCTCCTTTTAACTATCAAAAATACAGTATTTATAATCAATATAAAAATAAACAAAACTGCTGCCGTAGCTATTAGAGCCTCCCTGTGTTGATCTGCTGCATAAGCCATTTCCATAACAATATTAGTCGTCATAGTTCTTACGCCTTTAAACAACCCCTTAGGCATTCTAGGCTGATTACCAGCAACTAATATTACAGCCATAGTCTCCCCTATAGCACGCCCAATACCTAAAATAACTGAGGATAATATACCTGATCTAGCTGCAGGTAAAATTACTTTCATTACACTTCTTTCATGAGTTGCGCCTAGGGCAATGCTACCTTCATAATAGCTTCCCGGCACTGCTCTTATGGATGCTTCAGACATACCTATAATAGTAGGTAGTATCATAATACCTAATAGTATAGATGCTGTGGCAATACTCATACCATTACCATCAAATAATTCTCGCATAATTGGCACTATCACTGTTAAACCAAAAAACCCGTAAACAATAGATGGGATTCCTGACATAAGATTAATAGCAGGTTTTAAATATCTATACAGTTTATCCCCACAAAACTTAGCGAGAAAAGTTGCTGTTAAAATACCTATTGGAACACCTATTATTGTAGCACCTATTGTTACGTATATTGATCCTAAAATCATAGGTAATATACCATATGATGCAGGAGTATTAGATGGTTTCCATTGAGTGCCTAATAAAAAATTCTTTGGACCATATTCAAAAATAAATGGTAGACCTCCTGCAAATATAAAGTACATAATCAAAACAATTGAAATAACAGACATTAAAGCAGATAAAATAAATACACCTTCCATAAAACCTTCAAAAGATTTTTTTTTCATATGATCTCCTTCTCTCAAAATTAAAGTCTACTTTTAAATTAACAAATTAACTTTAAATCAATTATGTATATATGTAAAATCTATGTAAAATATATAAGATAACGTAAACGCATAATAACATGCAAATATAGCCTAGGATTTACTAGGCTATATTTGCTTTGGGGTCAAAATTATTCTTAGCTTTTACTATTTATTTAAATTATGTTTTAACCTATAGTTATTCTGCTACAGTCCACTCAGTTGATTCTCCAACAAATATTGATTTGATTTGGTCTAATG
>JAAYQJ010000084.1 GCA_012519355.1 Tissierellia bacterium
AGTAAAGACATTGGCAAAATGTAGTATTATTTTCTTATTATTTTTTACTGGGAGTAGTAGTATATATGAAATACCTGTCACAATGAGATAGGAAAAAAGGCTAAAATAAAAGGTTTTTATAACATTACTTTTTATAGTATCATCATATGTAAAAACAAAAGAAGCAACAATCATAAAGGGTAGGGCGATTTGTATGAGAACATCTGTCAATCCCTTATTGATTTCAGGAGTAATAATTTTTCTCTTACTACCATACACCCCTACTAGTATCATAATAAATAGAGAAAAAACACTATCTATTATGGCTGACATTTCCAAAATAATCCCTCCAGTTAATATTAGGTATTAAATATCTTATGTCATATAGATATTTTTGTTACCCATAAGAATATTTAGAACACAGCATATGTTGTGCAAAAAGAAAACTAGTTATATCAAGTATAAGAAATCAGTACTAGGATTATAAAATTTACAATTAAAGAATCTGCCATGATCTATACTTGGCATAATCTGAATAATAGATAAAAAGTTGAGGATGGTCGTTATAAAGGAAATGTTGATTTTGTCTTAAATTTTAGTATAAGTAATAACCATTAATCGTAAACAATGGCAATGTTGGCCATGGCTTATATAGATTTGTTATTTATAGGTTTTACATGAAATTTGGGAAGTTTCCATCTATTTAACAGTACAAGGAAGCATATTTAAATTATATTTTAGTTTAATAGTGAAAAAATATTGGAATTTACCAACAGATAAGTAAAATGATTTCTTAGGGGGAAGGTTAATGGATATAGTGGCTGGGGCATGTGGTTGTATATGTAGTGATTGTAGAATATTCAATAAAGAATGTATGGGGTGTTATTCTATTGAAGGGAAACCCTGTTGGCTCCATGAGGTAGGACTTGAAGTCTGTGACTTTTACGAATGTAGTGTAATTGAAAAAAAGCTTATCAATTGTGGGGCATGTGAAGAGATACCTTGCAAAAAAGTTTTGGAAAAACAAAAATCCAAGGTGGACAGAAGACCAACATAAAAAAATTGTGGAAGATAGGGTGATTTTACTTAAAAAAATTGCAAAAGACTCTTTTGCTAAATAGGTGTAGTTTAACAAAAAAATTAATATTTATTTAAATTTTTTGGCAGATAATAGTTTATCTGCTTTTTTTGTGGAAATCTTAGGCTTTAAAATGGAATTTTGAAAAAATTAAAAAAAATTATTAATTATTATTGTTCCAATTTGAAACCTCAAGTAGGTTTTTGAAGGTCTCCTATTATAATAAGCCTTGTACTACATAAAATATGCTAGGAGGATTTTTGTAATGGAAGGATTTAGAGCAGTGGTTGGTATTATTAACACTATTTTATGGGACTATTTATTAATCTTTGGTCTTGTAGGAATAGGTGTATACATGACAATCAAACTAAAATTTCCTCAATTTACTAGACTATTTCCAGCACTGAAAAAAATGGTTGCAGGAGTAGTTAAGAAGGAAAAAGTAGAAGAAGGAAAAATGACACCTTTTCAAGCCTTATCAACAGCCGTAGCTGCACAAGTAGGAACAGGAAATGTAGTAGGAGTTGCAACAGCCATAGCTGCAGGTGGACCTGGAGCTGCATTCTGGATGTTAATATCCGCTTTCTTTGGAATGGCAACTATATTTAGTGAAGCTGTATTAGCACAAAAATACAGAGAATCAAAAGATGGTGAATTAGTAGGTGGACCCGCCTATTATATAAAAAATGGTTTGAAATCAAAAGGTTTAGCAATGACCTTTGCCGTAGTTGGTATATTTACTATGGGTATAGTAGGTACTATGGTACAATCTAACTCAGTAGCCACTTCAGTAAGTACTGCATTTAATGTACCAATAGTTGCTGTTACTATTGGACTAGCTATTATAGTAGCCTTAATACTAATGGGTGGTATGGGAAGGATTGCTTCCTTTGCGGAAACAGTAGTACCTATAATGGCAGGAGCTTACTTAATAGGAAGTATATTAATTATAGTTTTCAATCTAGGAAGTGTTATACCTGCCCTTAAGAGTATTTTTGTTGGAGCATTTAAACCTCAAGCAATTGGTGGAGGTGTCCTAGGTATCACTCTACAACAAACTATTAGATACGGTATGGCTAGGGGTATATTCTCTAATGAAGCTGGAATAGGTTCAACACCTCATTCCCATGCAGTTGCTGATGCAGAGCACCCTGCAGAACAAGGTTTTACAGCCATGATTGGTGTATTTATTTCAACATTCTTAGTATGTGTATCTACAGTAATAGTAAACCTTGTATCTGGTTCATATGACCCAAGCATACCAGCTGCAGAAATGACTAAAAGTGCAAGTATAATGACACAAAATGGTTTCATGGCAGGATTTGGAACATTTGGAGCAATGTTTTTATCCATATGTTTATCATTCTTCTCACTTACAACAATAATAGGATGGTATTTCTTTGCTGAATCAAATGTTAAATTTGTATTTAACGGCAAAGCATCTACAGTAAATATCTTCAAAGGAATAGTACTGGCATCACTAGTTGTAGGTTGCTTAACTGCAGCTGACTTTATATGGGAATTAGTAGACTTATCAACAGGAATCCTTGCAATACCAAACATCATAGCTTTATTCCTATTATCTAAAGATGTAAGAAGCATATTAGACGATTATGATAAGAAAGCTTTAAAAGGAAATATTTACTGGGAGTATGAATATCAAGACCTTAACGAGAAGAGAAGTAAGAAGAAATCAATTTTAAGAAAGGGCTTAAGTACTACAATAATAAAATAAAAAATTTTTATCAAAAATCATACACCAAGTATGATTTTTGATTTTTTTGGATTTATCTTGTTTCAAGTGATATAATAAACCATAGGATAAGAGGTGGAGAACTTGAAGAAAGTACAAAAGTTAATACTTATTTCCCTTATTGTAGGATTATCCTCTGAAATAAGTATAGGATTAATGAATAGTGATTTTAGAATATCTGCTGCAGTAATATTTTTTCAGGCCTTTATTATTTATTACGAAGACTTAAGAATAATTCCAACAGGCCTATTATCTGGGTTTACAGTATATATATTTAGGCTTATATCTTATTACCTAATAAATGGTAGCATAAGCGATGTTGTATTTTCATATCAATTGGAAATAGTATTTTATATTTTCTATGCTATTATTTTTTCTATACTAACTAAAAATAGGAATAAAAAGAGTTTAAACTATCTGTTTTTAATAATGATTATCAGTGATTTTAGCGGAAATTTATTAGAAGTAATTATAAGAAATATGACTACTGATACCCTATCCCCCTCAAAAATTGGATTTACCTTGCTAATTGTTAGTGTAGTTCGTTCTTCTATAGTATGGTTAATTTTAAATGGGATTAAATACTATGGAATGCTCATTGTGAAAGAAGAGCATGAAAATAGATATAAAAAGCTATTGTGGCTAACATCTCAATTAAGGACTGAAATGTATTGGATTGAAAAAAATATGGACAATATAGAAGAAATTATGTCTAAGTCATACAAGCTTTATGAAAAAATAAAGAACAATGTAGATAAGGAGACTTGGGAGGAAGGAGCTTTAAACATAGCAAGGGATGTCCATGAAATAAAGAAGGAAAACCATTTAATATTTAGGGGTTTAAAATCAATTACAGAAAATGAACTAGAAGATAAGGGAATGAATATTAAAGACATTATAAGTATTTTATCTGAGACTATGAAAAGGGAAATAAAGGAATTGGGAAAAGATATAAGACTTCAACTTAGCATAGAACATAATTTTTATACATCAAAACACTATTATCTCATGTCCATTTTAAGAAATTTAGTAATGAATAGTATAGATGCAATACCTAAATCAAAAAAAGGAGGAAAGATCACTATAGAACAGTGGCTTAAGGAAGAT
>JAAYQJ010000085.1 GCA_012519355.1 Tissierellia bacterium
AATCCTTTCAAAAAACAAAAAAAGATGTAAAGGTAATCCTTTACACCTTATTTTACTATGAGTACAGAAATATCACTATGATTCACTACTTTATTAGATATGCTACCTAGCATTGCTCTTGATATGGTATTTAATCCCCTGCTTCCCATTACTATTAAATCACAATTTTCTTTTTCCGCTTTGTCAACTATTTCCTTGGCTGGATCTCCACATTTCATAAATGTAGTTGCCTTAGCAGGATAATCCTCATAAACCTTGGCAGCATCCTCCAGTATTATTTTAGCTTGGTTTAGTGCCATCTTATTTATTTCCGCTTCAATTGCATTATCTAATACATAGGGATGGCAATGCCTTATAGAGCTAATCACATATAAGATTATAATGTCACTATTATACTGTTCCCCAATTTCTTTAGCTTTGTACAAAGCTTTTTTAGCATGATCCGAACCATCTACTGCCACTAGGATTTTTTTCATTGAACTAACCTCCCCTCTATATTTACTCATGTTGAATATAGTGTAAGGTTATGTAATCCTATTCCTTGTTATTATATATATACCCTCATTGTCAATTTTATAACAACGCAGTGGTAAATAGTTAAAACTTTTTCAATCAAAATTTATTAGTAAAATCCTGCAATTATCCCCTTAATATTTGTAATATAAATCCAAGTTCCTAGTGACAGGACAATTTTCCTTTAGCTTGATACAAAAAAATACCCCAAGTGGGGTATTTCCTATTCTTGTCTTATAATTTCAATATCATATCCATCTGGGTCTGTTACAAAGTAATATCTTGGTTTTTCACCTGGAAGTCCCATTAACTCTGTAACTTCATAACCCATTTCCATATGTCTCTCTCTTGAAGCTTCTAAATCCTTTACGCCAAATGCCATATGGCTAAATCCATCACCTATTACATATGGTTTCTCTGGATTATAGTTGTATGTTAGTTCAATTTCACATGTACCTGCATCATCGGACAAAAAAACTAAAGTAAATTCATCCTCTGGAAAATCCTTCCTCCTAGTTTCTTTCAAACCTAAAGCTTCTTTATAAAATTTTAAAGACTTTTCCAAATCCATTACCCTAATACAAGTATGAAGAAATTTAAAATTCATAATATCATCTCCTTTAAATTTTTTCCTTTATATTACATTATACCCAAATGGCTTCAATAAGTATAATCTTTTACATCATAATATTATTACTTATGCTGGGCATAATAATATAAAAGTTTTAGGAGGAGATAATGTGTCACTTTTACAAATAGATACTTGTGGATACAAAACCGAAGATATAACTAGTGTTGTTTTAAGAAGTTTTGACCAGTTGCCTGTAGGGGAAAAAATGATTTTAATAAATGATACAGATCCTTCCCATGTGTTTAATGAATTAGAAGAAAAGCGATTCGGAAAGTTTGAGTGGGAATACATTGAAGAAGGTCCTGAAGTTTGGAAGGTTTCCCTAGCAAAAAAATATCTGAACTATATATAAATAGATAGCCTAGGCTATCTATTTATATATTATCTTGGTATGAATCCAACCTTTCTATACACTTTTCTAAGGGTTTTCATAGCTTGATACTCTGCTTTTTCTGCTCCAGATTTATAAATTTTTTCTAGGTAGTCTTTATTTTTACTCAGTTCATCATATTTTCTCTGAATAGGTGACAGGCCTTCTATAACTACTTCTGCTAAATCTTCCTTAAGTATTCCATATCCCTTACCTTCATAGCGATTAACTATTTCTTCTATGCTTTCTCCTGAAAAAACACTATACATATCTAATAAGTTTTTAATTCCCAATTGTTCATCGTTATAGGCTATAACTCCTAAGGAATCTGTCACTGCTCTCTTTATCTTCCGTCTAATTGTATCTTTATCATCTAAAATCAAAATATATCCATTTTCATCTGAATCCGACTTGCTCATCTTTGCTTCTGGATCTTGAAGGCTCATTATTCTTGCACCAAACTCCTTAATTAACGGTTCTGGCACTTTAAATGTTTCACTATATTTATTGTTAAACCTAATGGCCAAGTCTCTAGCTAATTCTAAGTGCTGTTTTTGATCTTCCCCTACTGGCACTAAGTCCGTTTGATAAAGCAAGATGTCCGCTGCCATTAGTACAGGGTAGGTGAAAAGTCCAGCATTTAAATTTTCTTCAGATTTTCTTGATTTTTCCTTATACTGGGTCATTCTGCTCAATTGGCCCATATAGGAAATAGTATTTAATACCCAAGTTAGTTCTGTATGGGCAGGTACATGGGATTGGATGAACAAGGTACTCTTTTCTGGATCTATTCCGCAGGCTATATATATGGCTAGTTGTTTTAAGGTGTTGCTTCTAAGGTCCTTTGGTACTTGAGGTACAGTAATGGCATGTAAATCTACAATGGAATAATAGCAATCATACTCGTCTTGTAATTCAACCCAATTCTTTATCGCCCCTAAATAGTTACCTATGGTTAAGGAACCAGATGGTTGTGCTCCACTGAATACTATTTTCTTTTCCATATACTCAACTCCCCTTTCATCTAGTTTTATTTTGGATTTAAGTTAGGACATATCCCGCAGTTTCGCAAGACAAATTCTTTTGCTCCCTTTGGTCGCAAGAATTTGGCCTTAAGGCACTCCTAAACTATTTCCTACGGAGTATACTAAGGTTGGTGCTCATTGCGTTTGACCTACTATAGCTCATTGCTCCTTTCAGTCGCATTCGCTAAGTTAGGTCATAAAAAAACCTCTCATCTCTTATAAATAAAGAGACGAAAGGTTGATTTCCGCGGTACCACTCTTTTTGCATAATGCCACTCTAATCCTTTAAGGGTGATAAGCCCTATATCCTACTTATTTCGGATATATACTCCCAAGTCCATTCATCATAATAGTATCATTGGGCTCCCACCGCCCCCAACTCGCTTAAGACCTTGTATTATGATTACTACTCTTGATCACAGTAATTATATATTATATATATTATACAGATTTTTAAATAATTGTAAATACTTTATACTATATAAATATATCCAGATTTTTTCCTATTAACTATTCTTGCTGGAGCACCTACAGCTGTACTATATGGTGGTACATCTCCTAGAACAACTGAATTAGCCCCTATCTTTGCACCCTTGCCAATGGTAATAGGTCCAAGGATTTTTGCTCCTGCTCCAATAATTACATCATCTCCTACAGTTGGGTGCCTCTTCTTATCCTTTTCTCCACCTACTCCACCAAGGGTCACACCATGGTATAATACAACATTATCCCCTATTTCAGCCGTTTCACCAATTACCACTCCCATCCCATGGTCTATAAATAAATTTTTCCCTATTCTTGCTCCTGGATGTATCTCTATTCCTGTAATCCTTCTTGCTCTTTGTGATATTATCCATGCTAAGGTATATCTCTTTTTGTTATATAATTTATGGGCAATCCTATGATAAAACAGAGCCTTTGTACTAGGGTAAAAAAACATTGCAGTGAATAAGCTCTTGGCAGCTGGATCTTTTGCTAATATGTTTTTCCCTTCATCTATTAATTGTTTTAACATGGAATCACTCCTTAATGAATAGGTCAGTTGATAAATACCTTTCTCCAGTATCTGGTAAAACTGTAACTACTCTTTTTCCCTTTCCTAACCTTTTAGCTATTATACTTGCTGCTGCCACATTAGCTCCAGCTGAAATACCGCACAGTATTCCCTCTTCCTTGGCCATCCTTCTTGCATATGTGTAAGCTAAATCTTCATCAATACTTAGTATTTCATCTATTATAGCCTTGTCATATATTTCTGGTACAAAGTTGGCACCAATTCCTTGTATCTTATGTCCACTTGGTGCTCCACCTGTTAATACTGGAGACCTTGATGGTTGAACAGCCACTAAAATTATATCTTTATTGTGTTCCTTTAATCTCTTGCCTGCTCCTGAAATAGTGCCTCCTGTGCCAACTCCTGCTACAAATGCATCTAAATCTCCACCTGTATCCTCTAATATTTCTACACCTGTAGTCTCATAATGAGCTTGTAAGTTATATTTATTAGCAAATTGATTTGGCATAAAATAATTGTTTTCCTTGGCTAATTTTTCTGCTAGTTCTACTGAAGCTGACATTCCCTTTGCCCCTTCAGTTAGTAAGATCTGTGCACCATAAGCCTCCATTAGTTTTCTTCTCTCAACACTCATGGTATCAGGCATAACTAAAATAACCTTATAACCCTTGGCTGCTCCTATCATGGCTAAACCAACACCAGTATTTCCACTGGTTGGTTCAATAATTGTACCACCTTTTTTTAATATTCCTTCTCTTTCAGCTCCTTCTATCATATATAAAGAAGCCCTGTCCTTTACACTACTTGATGGATTGAAAAATTCAATTTTTACAAAGATTTCTGCACTATCTTCATCTACTAGATTATTCAATTTTACCAATGGTGTTTTTCCAATGGTTTCACTTATATTATTGAATATCACAAAAATTACCTCCTTAAATATTATTAATTCTTTTGGTCATAAATATTATTAATTTAGTTTATCCCTTACGGCAATCCACAATTCACTGTTCAAAATGCACAATTTTATACAATTGACAGTTGACAGTTGAAAATGGACAATTATTGGGGTCAAGCTTCTGGGCATAGTAAATATAAGCAGTTTCGCAACACAAATCTATTTGCTCGCGAGCTCGCATATATTTGGTATTTTACGCAGTCTCGAAACACGAATTTGCTACTCCCTTTGGTCGTGCAAATTCGGTTCTCGTTGCGTATGACCTACCAACGATTTATTGCTCCCTCTGGTCGCATAAATCGGGTAGGTCAACAAAAAAACCTTTTACCCATGTATAATAAATATACAGAGGCAAAAGGTTGGTTTCGCGGTTCCACTCTGCTTGAGGAAAATCCTCATCTTTATTCAGGTACTTTCATACCCTAGCTCTTTAACGGAAGCAGCCGTAAAAGTCTACTAAAAATTTCGACCCTATGCTCCTTGGTGCACTTCAATTATACCTTGTATAGATTCCTCTCACCATTGGAATCCTCTCTGTAATACTAAATATAACCTACTTTACCAATTCATAGCAAATTACTATGTTTTAAATATTATATTAAAGTATAGCATAAATAGATACAAAAAAAAAGCATTAATTTCTATTTTTTCAATTTTTTTGGGTAAGATTTTATTGAGGTGATTCTATGGAGTATAATAACATTCTTGTAGTAGAAGATGAGAAGAATATATACGACGTAATAAAGGCATATTTAGAAAAAGAAGGATTTAATGTATATATAGCTGATGATGGAAAAATTGCCTTGGAAATATTTGGGAAAGAGGATATCCACCTAATAATATTGGATTTAATGATACCAGAAATTTCAGGAGAGGAAGTATGTAAAAGGATTAGAGCCAGATCAGATGTGCCAATTATCATGCTAACTGCCAAAACCCACGAGGATGATAGGATTGAAGGCCTAACTATAGGGGCTGATGACTATGTATTAAAACCCTTTAGCCCTAGAGAATTAGTTACTAGGGTAAAGGCCTTGCTTAGACGAGCCTACCCCCATTCTAGACCAAGTGCAGAAAAGCTTAGCTTTAACAATGGCGATCTGGAAATAGAAGTAGAAAAAATGGTAGTTAGGAAGAATAATATAAATGTCAACCTAACTACCAATGAGTTTAAAATACTACTGGCCTTGATTTCTAACCAGAACATGGTTCTATCAAGAGACCAACTTATTGTTTCTGCCTTTGGTCATGAATACGAAGGCTTTGACAGGACCATAGATACCCATATAAAAAATATTAGGCAGAAGATAGAAACAAATCCTAAAACCCCTGATTATATCCACACTGTATATGGAGCAGGTTATAAATTCCAGGTAGAAACTAGTTAAGCAATTTTTTCCATGCTTAACAGGATAAATCTAGTAACTACTTTCCTAGAGTCAATATATTTTCACCTATTGGGATTGCTCCTTCTAGGATAAATTTTTTCAAATACTATATTTCCCTCCCCATCATAGGCCCGAATACCTGAAAAGTCGGTTATATTATCTGATTTCCAAGTAATAAGAAACATGTTTTCATAAAAATCCTCCTGGTAGATAGTAGTTCCATTATCTAGTACTACTTCTACCTTTTTTATGTTCTTGTCGTTGATTATGCCAAAGGCCTTACTAAAGCTTCCATCCCTATCCCAAGAATAGTTTAAGGGTATTGTTACATCTTTTTCCCAGCCATGAACTTGGTTGCCAAAACGCCAAAAAAATAATAGTCTCCTGTTAACTGTATTACATGAAAACCATTTATCATACCTGCACATGATATATTTTCCCTTTTCAAAGTCTTCAATATGGACTATTTCAGATGGACCATAATGGGCAGACCTTTCAGAGTCTCTATGGGCTCCTAAGGGAGTGAAATAAAGGCCTGAACCTTTAACAAAAACAATAAATAATATAAGGATAGTTATTATATTTCTTATAAGCTTTTTCTTCCTATTCATTGGCATCACCTGACTCTAAGGGAATCTCAATCCTGTAGTACCTATTATAGAAATCATGTTCAATGGTTAAAGCTTTAGCATCTCTAGGAAAGTCCCTAATACTTTTTCTTCCCTTTGCAACTATACCTCCTCCTCGGTAACCTGAACCTGAAAAATATTCATTTCCCTTATCATCTTTTATAGTTCCAAGATATCCATGGCTCCAACCCATCCTCCATATTTTCTTATCGTAGTAGTTATAAATTATATGTATTGTTCCATTCTTATCGTATACTATATCAGTAAAGTTAATAACCCTATCATCTATCTGGACCCTCTCATCAATATCTATTCTATAAACTATATCCTCCTTGGGAATATCTTTAATAGGACTTGGAGCAAAAATTGAAAAAGTCAAGTATAGAAGTCTGGGGCCCACTATGAAGATATTTATTAAGATAAATATAGATACTAAAGCCTTTGAAATTACCCAAAGCCAACCTATTATAGGATTATGTTCCTTGTTTAATTGGCTTCCAATATCTTTTGGGTCTCCCATATCCATTATGGCTTTTGCCTCTGCTTCCTTAAAACTTAAACCCTGTTCTATATAGTATTGAATTCTATCTACTATATGGTCACTTAGCTCTAGCCTTATTTCTTCCCTATCAAGGGGAAATTTAATATAAGATAGGACAGCATCTAAAAAGTCGCTATATTTTTGAAATTCCATGTTTTTCACCACCTATGACCTTGTTCACAGATGTGGAAAATACTTGCCATTGCCTTCTTTCTTCTATTAACTGTTTTTCACCTTTAGTGGTTATTTGGTAGTATTTTCTCTCCTTACCTGTACTACCTTTTGCCCTATATGATTTTACAAAGCCATCATTTTCCAGCCTATGGAGTATAGGGTATAGGGTACCTTCCTTTAATTCAAATGTATTATCAGACCGGTCTTCTAATTCCTTTATTATCTCATATCCGTACATGTCCTTCTCACTTAACAAGGTCAATACCAGCAAATTGGTACTACCACCAATTAGTCCCTTGTCGATTTTCACTTCTCCACCTCCCAAAAATAATACCTAGAGCATCTATGTATGATTATACATAGATGCTCTAGGTATGTCAAGGTTAAGTCCCTGTGGAAGTATAGTGTCTGACTCCTATCCTCCATATAAATAATGATATTATGAAAAAGGCAAATCCTATAAAGGGTGATATCCAACCTAGCCAAGTAGGATAATTTAGCAAATCTATTTTCCCCAATATATTGATGGCTGGAAAATAGTTAACTGTGGCTAAGGGAATAAAATATATTAAGATTTTTCTAAACCATGACTTATATATAGATATTGGATACTGGGCTGCCTGGACTCCACCATAAGTAAAGGAGTTAACTATTTCTAAACTCTGGACTGACCAAAAAGATAAGGTAGCCTGAAGGACTATAAGGCCTGAAAATAGGAAGTTGCCTCCAAGGATTGAGCCCAGTAGTAATAGAGTTTTTACTAAAGTCCAGTCAATTTTTAACTTATATATGGACCAAATAAGTACAAGAAATCCTTGAAGTAACCTTCCTACCCTCATCATTTGAATATCATTGCCTAGTACCTGTAATATAGTTGTCCTTGGCCTAAGAAGGATTCTATCAAAGTCTCCCATCCTCACTAGGTTTGGAAAAATATCAAATCCCCTAGTCCAACCCTCTGCAATTGAAAAAGCAATATGAACAATTCCATAAAATAAGGCTGCTTCTTCAAAGATAAATCCCTTTATTTGTCCAAACCTTTCGAATAGGACCCAGAGTCCGAGAAATTCAATAAATGTTATTAAAAAATGACCCATAGACATCATAATAAAGGAGGCCTTATATTGTAGCTGCGACTCTATATTTAGCTTAAGATATTTTAAATATAGTTTTACACTATCCATAGTTAACCTCCTTGAACAATCAAATCTTTTATTTTTCTACTTAATATTCCTTTACCTAAAAGATAAAGTATAAGTGCCCAGAGAAGTTGAAAGCCAGAATAGGTTATAAGATGGTTAAATGGAAGGTCTCCTGTAAAAAACCTTGCTGGAATATCTACCAATCCACTAAAGGGCAAATAGTTCAGTACCTCTTTCATTTTATCTGGAAATAGGGGTAAGGGGACCACCATACCTGAAAATAAGGTTACAATGGCTGATAATAGTCTTTGGATACCATCTCCTGAAATAGAATAAAGGGTAGTTATATTAATGATATTAGTGATGGTGCAAGAAATTAATAGGGCACCAAAGCTAGTTACAATCCATGCTAAAAATGCCAAAATATTTGGTGGAAAACTCATGCCATAATCCTTAGGTAGAAGTAAGGCTACTGTAAATAGTGGAATAGACCTCAGTAGAGTAGGTGCAGTTCTTAAAGCAAAGGCCCTGGCTAGCCAGTAATTATAGAGATTCATAGGCCTAATCAGCTCATAGGTTACATCTCCTGTTCTTATTAGGCTTTGGATCTCCCTATCTCCATTCCAAGGTAGCATTCCAAGCATCCCTTGACTTATCCAGATATAAGTAACAGCAGAAAAGTAATTTATGGGCATAGGGCTAGAAGTGGAATCGTAAAACCCATATAATACCATAACGAAAACCATTCCAAAGAAAAATTGTGTAAATATACCTGCTATAGCGGCTACCCTATATTGGAGCAATAAATTAAATCTAATCTTTATAATGGATAAAAAGGCTTTCATATCTTTAGGTCTCCATATAATTTAGCTATTATTTCTTCAATTGGAGGGTTTTCTATTAGTATGTCTTTAATATTATATGTAGTGGATAAGCTAGTGATTAGCTCTGCTGGACTTATGATATCAGGATTAAAATCTATAATTAACCTATTTTTATCTTTCTTTACTAGGCTAGTACCTTCTATCTTGAATCCATTGTCTCCTTCTTCTATATCTATAATCAGTCTCCTATCTTTAGATACTGAATTTCTGAGAGATGTTAATGACCCATCTGAAAGGATTTGACCCCTTCCTATTACAATAACCCTTTCACACAGGCTTTCCATATCATCCATATCGTGAGTAGTAAGGATTACTGTAACTCCCCTCTCCTTATTTATCTTCTTAATAAAGTCTCTGACAGCTAGCTTGGATACTGCATCTAAGCCTATGGTTGGCTCATCTAAAAAAAGTACCTTTGGGGAATGAAGGAGAGATGCAGCCAATTCACATCTCATTTTTTGTCCAAGGCTAATATTTCATCGTATTCACGATTTACTATGGATTTCAATCCATTTATTATGCCTTGTTTTCTCTTAGCTACTTTATAAGTTTTAGATAAGTCTTTAGCTGAAATAATCATGTGACCCCTCCTTCCATTGGTATGGCGTAAGGGGAATTTTATCAAAATAAAGCGATTAAGTCAACAAAAAAATCTCACTTTCTATCAATTGATAAAAGTGAGACCTAAGTCTAATTTGGTAATAATATTTCTATTCTAAATCCATTGTCACTTGAAAAAGATACTTTTCCCTTATAATCTTTAACCCTACTCTCTATCCCTAGTAAACCATTTCCTTTTACTAAGTCATTACATCCTATTCCATTATCTTCAACAATTAACTTTACACCTTCACCTATTCTTATATCTATCCTTATTTCATCAGCCTTACCATGTTTTATACTATTGGTTAAGGCCTCTTTTATGGTATAATACAATACCCCCTTATACTCAGGTGGTAAGTATTCAGATTCATCATCAATTTTTAATACTACCATTACAGTTCCTGTGCTTTCAATGTTCTTTGCCATTTCTTCAATGGATTTTACAAAGTCCTTAGGCCTTTCTTCTTTTAAAGCATACACAGCCTTTCTAAGGTTTTCTATGCTTTCCTTGACTAATTCCTGTGACTTTTGAATTAGTTTCCTTGCCCTTACAAGATCCTTATCTATAGTTTTTTCTACCACATCTAAGTTCATATTTAAGGCCATTAAGTCATGACCTAGGTTATCATGTATTTCACCTGCCACCCTATGTCTTTCTTTTGTTATGGTTAACTCTTCAATCTTTTCCGCCTGGTCTTTCAATAGATTATAGGATGTTTCCAATTCTTTATTTAGTTTTTCAACCCTTCTCTTTTCCTTTCTCAAAGCTCTAAAAGTAAATAAGGCTAAACAATAGAAAAACATGCCCATAAAGATCATAATTAAATCTAATAAATTTTCTTTAAATATAGTCACTAAATTATAATAATCATTATCTACAAGTCTAAAGAATAATAGGAGAACAAAAAAACTAATTTCCAGTCCTACAAAGAAGTTTGAAAGCTTTCCCTCTGTGAATAAAATCAACTCGTATAGCAATACATAGAAATATATGTCCACATATCCTTCAACTATAATAGGTAATAGGAGTCCAATAGCCATAGATATAAATACTGAAGTATAAAATAATTTAATTTTTTTGTAAAAAATCTTCCACCTTAAGTGGTCATTTAATAGTATGAGACCAAACAGGCCTGTAAATAAAACTAAATTTAGAAGGTTGGATTTAGTACGAAATATTATATCTAGGCCAATGAATATCTTCAAAGCATAATAAAGGTGTTTATTATATTTATTTAGTTTTTCCATGATATCACCTTATTTCCATTATCTTATTTTTTCCTTGGGCTTTTACTTTAATATAAATTAGGGCAATAATTCCAACTGCAACAATTAATAGGCCGCCTTTCACGAAAAACACAAGGTCATGACCTAAATTTTCATATATATAAGACCCCATAATAGGCCCTATGGCTCCACCTATTCCAGTAGCAAAATTATATAATCCATAGGATCTCCCTCTTTTATCCTCTCCCACAAAATCTATAATTAATGAAGAAAAAGCAGGACCATAGAACATTGCCACAAGAGAAATTAAGGTATAAAGGATCATAAAGTTATAATAAGCCTTATTTAATGGTATAAATATTTGAAGTAAAGCATTTATTAAAATTCCAATGATAACTATCTTTACTCTACCATATTTATCAGAAAAACTCCCAAATTTCTTTGGTAAAAACAAGGCTAATATGGATGAGGGTATAAACAAGAGGACTATTAAACCCAGGTCCTTAGTTATATTGTCCTTTAAATATAAGAGGTAAATTGGCGTAGTTAAACTAGAAATAAGTGAGATAATCCCTATAATTCCAAGGAAGTACTTTAGTTGCTTCTTATTTCTAATATTTCCTTCTTCACATTCTTTTTTTAAGCTTATGGTTTCAGGAAGAGCTTTTAACGTATGAAAAACGGAAATTAGGCTGGTTGTTAGAAATATCATGAATACTAATTTAAAGGGGTTATCTGTAATCTTATTGAATAATATACTAAATCCTATAATACTACCTATCCATTCACCCTTAGCCATAGTTTCATCCAAGGAGCCGAAATTCTTCCCCCTATTGCTTGTATCACTAATATCAGAGATAAAAGTATTTACACTAATCCACAGGTAGGATGACCCTAGGGCTTGGATTATCCTCCCAATTAGTAGATATTTATAGTCCTTGGCTAGGATATAAAATATATTGACCATAGCATATAGGATGGTACCTATTAGTATTCCTTTTTTTCTTCCCCTCCTATCTATTAAATTCCCAACCATTGGCCTCATTAAAATCCCAATTATTGAAAATACAGAAAAAAGGTAACCTATCTGGATGGGACTTGCGCCTAGAGAAGAAGCATATACTGGAAATATAAAGGCCATAAAGGATAGGGGAAAAGAGATAAAATAAATAGTCCTTTTCAATTCTTTCATCTACTTCCCTCCTTACTCTCTTTATCCTTAGTATATTATCATTTCTAAAAAATTCAATCTATCTAAAGTCATGGTAAGGGTTATATTTTTTTGTGATTTAAACATATAAAAAAACTGTGACAATCACAGTTTTTTCATCCTTAGGGCTAGTTGAGTCCTATCTTTTAAGTCTAGCTTATCTAATATATTGCTTATATGGTTTTTTACAGTACCTTCAGTAATAAATAGGATTTGACTAATTTCTTTATTAGTTTTTCCTTCACTAACTAAGAGAGCGATTTCATATTCCCTCTTTGTTAGTTCATTCCGTAAATCTTCTTTTTCATCCTTAGCTGATATTCCCTTAATGGCTCCCATAACCTTTTTAGCTATCTCTGGTTGCAAAAGGACATTACCCTTATATACTGTTTCAATAGCCTTTGCCAAATCTTCAGAGGAGATATCCTTCAGGATATAACCATCTGCACCATTTATTAAACCTTCAAAAATATATTCATCTTCCTTAAATGTAGTTAAGATAAGAACTTTAATATTAGGGTATTTTTCTTTGATCCTTTTAGTAGCCTCTACTCCATCCATAAGAGGCATACGGATATCCATTAGGACTAGGTCTACTTCATTTTCCTCTAGGGCTTGCAGGGCTTCCTTTCCATTAGTAGCCTCTCCTACTAAAAGGATATTATCATAGAGGCTGAGCATCATCCTTAGTCCTTCCCTTATTAAACTCTGATCATCTACTACTAATACCTTTATCATAATACCACCTAGTGTCTATAAAATGGTTATATGCCTTCCCCTTGATCTGTTAATATAATTGGCCCTTCCTTTGTAATAGCAATGGTATGCTCATACTGGGCTGAAAGTTTACCATCCACAGTTCTAGCAGTCCATTCGTTGTCATCCATTTTCATGTGGTAAGTTCCTTCATTAATCATTGGCTCAATGGTTATTACCATACCTTCCATTAGCCTTATACCCCTACCTTGAATACCATAATGGGGGACTTGGGGGTCTTCGTGCATATTTTTACCTATTCCATGGCCTACAAAGTCCCTAACTACTGAGAAGCCTTCAGCTTCTACAAAGGATTGGATAGCATGACCTATATCTCCTAGCCTATTCCCTATAATAGCCTTGTCAATTCCCTTATATAGGGCTTCCTTAGTTACATCTAATAATTTTCTTGCCTTGTCAGATATATTGCCTACGGCATAGGACCAAGCAGAATCTGCCAACCATCCATCTATATTTACTACCATATCTATAGTAACTATATCTCCATCCTTTAGGGACTCATTCCTTGGAAACCCATGGCAAATTTCATCATTTATTGAAGCACAGATGGCATAAGGATAGCCATGATATCCCTTTTGTTCTGGATAGGCTCCTCTCTCAATTAAATACTCTTCTACAAACTTATCTATTTCCATGGTAGTTACTCCAGGTTTTATCATCTTAGCTATTTCCCTGTGTACCTCCGCTAATAGTTCACCCGCTTTTTTCATGTTCTCAATTTCTTGTTTAGTCTTTAATATTATCATTTAATCTCCCTTCCTATATTTATTTCTTCTATCTATTCATCAAAAGTTTTATTATTTATTATGTCTATAAATTCTTTTTGGTCATATAGATTATTAAAATCCTTATCTATCCTTATATATTTTATTATACTAGGGCATAAAGTCAAAGCATCTTTTACGTCTTTTATCGCCTTTTCCTTCTCGCCTAAAATTGAATAGCAACAAGCCCTATTATAATATAGGTCATGGCCATGAGGATTATTCTCTATTCCTTCTGTTAAAAATTCAATTGCATCTAAATATCTTTTTTCCTCAATATGTATGGCAGATATATTTAGGTATGTGTTTTCATGATAAGGATTTATCTCTTTAGATTTATAGTAGTATTCTAAGGCCTTGTCATTATCTCCTAAGGCCTTGTATACAACTCCTAGGTTGAATAAGCCCTTATAATAGTTTTTCTCTATTTCTAAGGACTTTTTTATATATTGTAAGGCCTTTTCTAAATCTCCTTCTTCTTCATATAGGGACCCAATATTATTATAGGCTATATAGTCATCTGGTGCCAGGTCTACCACTTTTTTATAGTATTCAATAGCCTTTTCTCTATCTCCCATTTCATCGTAAAGGTTAGCAGCATAATAATAGGCCCTATCATAACTAGGATCTATTTCTATTGCCTTATGATAATATTCTAATGCTTTTTCTTTATTGTTTAGTCTTTCTTCCATTATGGCAATTCCATAGTAGGCCCCTGCTTCTATAGGATCAAGTTCTATTATACTTTTATATGTTTCTATTGCATATAAGGGTTTATCTATTTCATCATATATTTGAGCAATATTATATAATATGGCAATATCATCCCTAATATTTCCCTTAAACTGGATAGCTTTTTTATAGAAGTTAATTGCCCTTTCCTTTTTCTCCCTTAGGTAAGCTTCCTCAGCTAATAGTACATAATTGTACTTCCTATCACTTAAATTTAGTCCTTTATTCATTAGATACACCTCATAAGTTTGCTAACTATAGTCTACCACATTTATCATAAAAAAAGCAGAGGATTTAATTAATCCTCTACTTTTAATGCCCTAATGGAGTTTAATATGGCTATAATAGATACACCAACATCAGCAAATACCGCTTCCCACATGGTTGCCAACCCTATAGCTCCTAAAATAAGGACTAGGATTTTAAGGCCTAATGCTAAGAAGATATTTTGGACCACAATTTTTTTAGTATTTCTACCTATTTTAATTCCTGTAGCAATTTTACCAATTTCATCTGTCATTATAACTATATCAGAAGCTTCAATGGCTGCATCTGAGCCTAGGCCACCCATGGCTATACCAATATCTGACCTAGTCAATACTGGTGCATCATTAACTCCATCTCCTACATAGATAACCTTTCCTTTGGTCTCAGCCATTATTTCTTCTAGCTTAGTTACTTTGTCCTGGGGAAGTAGGTCACCATATACCTTGTCTAGATTAATCATTTGACCTACTTTATTTGCAGTAGCTTCATTATCTCCTGAAAGCATTATCAACCTGTTGATTCCTAGGGCTTTTAATCTACTTATATCTTCAACAATCTGATCCTTTAATTGGTCTGATACAATAATTGTACCAATATGTTTCTTTTCTTTTCCAATATAAACCACAGTCCCTATGGAATCTGCTTCTTTAACGGCAATACCTCTTTCCTCAAATAGGGATTTATTGCCTAAAATATAATCCATATTATCAAGATTTACTTCAATGCCTTTACCAGGTATTTCCTTATATGATTTAATATATTCCTTCTTTATTTCTTTGCCATAGGCATCTATTATTGATTTTCCGATTGGGTGATTTGAAAATACTTCTCCATAGGCTCCAATTTCAACTATTTCTTCCTTTGTATAATCTTCATAGCTTATAACCTCTGTTACTTTAAAGGTTCCCCTTGTAATAGTGCCAGTTTTGTCCATTACTATAGTGTCTACTTCATTTAAAGCTTCTAGGTAGTTTCCGCCCTTTACTAGGATTCCAGCCTTAGAAGCCCCACCTATACCACCGAAAAAACCTAAAGGTATGGATATAACTAAGGCACATGGACAGGATATAACCAAGAATATACAAGCCCTGTAGCCCCATTCCTTAAGTCCACCACCTAAAAATAGGGGTGGTATTAAGAATATGCCTAAGGCAATGAATACTACTATTGGGGTATAATATCTCGCAAACTTGGTTATGAAATTTTCTGTAGGAGCTTTTTTACTGGAAGCATTCTCAACTAAATCTAAGATTTTAGATACTGTGGATTCTTTATAGCCCTTCTTTACCTCTATTTTTAATAGACCTTGTAAATTTACTACTCCTGATAGGACCATATCTCCAACTTTTACATTTCTAGGTACAGATTCTCCAGTTATATTGGAAGTATCTAAAGAAGATTCCCCTTCTATTACGCTACCATCTAATGGGATTTTTTCCCCTGGTCTTACGATTATTATGTCCCCTACATTGACTTCAGTAGGGTCAACTACAAGTATCTGATTATCCCTCACTAGATTGGCTGAATCAGGCCTAATATCCAGCAAGGAAGATATGGATTTTCTTGAGTGGTTAACAGCCATCCCTTGAAACATTTCACCAACTTGGTAAAATAACATAACTGCCACACCTTCTGGGTATTCACCTATAATAAAGGCTCCTATTGTGGCAACAGTCATTAGGAAGTTTTCATCAAAGGGGTTCCCTGCTACTAGATTTCTTATGGCTGTAATGATTACCTCATAGCCAACTACTAGATAGGCAAGGCCATAGACAATAAAGCTTGATAGGCCTTCTAATTTTAACAATAAGGGAAGTACAAATAATATTCCCCCTAGAATCAATTTTATAATTTGTGATTTTTCAACTTCACCATGGTCATGATGATGGTCATGGTGGTGATGGTGTTCTTCTTTATCTTCATGTTGAGTAATAACTTTAACATGAGGTTCTAGTCTGCCTACAATTGCCTTTATTTCATTGGTTATGTCACTTGCCTTATCTTCATCTTCTACATTAACCTTAAGTTTTTTACTTACAAAGTCTAGACTAGCCTTATCTACTCCATGAAGTTCATTAGTAAGTTTTTCAATCTTTGCTGCGCAACCAGCACAATTAAGTCCATTTAGTTCAAGTACTATTTCCTTCATTTTTTGTCCCCCATTTTATTATGATATATGAACAGTTGCTCATATGTTAATATTATTATATGCTTTATTTTCATTAGTGTCAACGAATGTCAATGAAAAAACACATAGGCAAGCCTATGTGTTCTGGTCTAATATAATATATCTGCTTTTTTCTCTTTTTTCCATCTTGTAATCATAATTATTGAACTAATAAGTATAAATGCAAATGTCTAGGCAAAAGTATAAAGCTAGGCCAAGAATTTTTTTGAAATAGATAAAATTGGAGTGTTTAAAATTTTTATCAAGGGGGTATAATAAAAACAAAGGTCAAAGATAGTCAAAGTCAAATAAAATAGAGTTAAATTAAAGGAGGATGATAAAATGTTTGGCTTAAGACCTTACACAAGGAGACTTATGGAAAATATAATGGAATCCCCTTTTAATGATTTTTGGCTTGAAGAACTTAGGCCACTTTCTCGTGGTAGAATGAGGGTAAACATAAAGGAGGATGGAGAAAAGTATTTACTTGAAGCTGAATTACCAGGGCTTAACAAAGAAGAAATCATATTAAAAGCAGATGATGATGTTCTTACTATTGCAGTAAAAAGGGATGAAAGAATCGAGAAAAAAGATGAAAACTACATTATGCGAGAAAGAAGATATGGTTCTATGTCTAGAAGCTTCTATTTTAATGATGTAGATTTAGAAAAGATAAAAGCAAAATTTGAAAATGGTATACTTTATGTAACCCTTCCAAAACTAGAAGGAAAAAAAGATAGGGGAAGAACTATTAATATTGAGTAACTGATTTTAGATAAAAAACAACCTTCATCAAACCAATGGCTGATGAAGGTTGTTTTTATATTACTTTTATAGTTTTATTTCAGCTATGAATTTGTAGTTGTCTTCCCCTACTTTTTCTTCTCCCTCAATTAAAGTCCATTTATTATTTAGTCCTATGGCTTTGCCTAGTTCTTCAAAGTAATACATTATAATCCCTGCATCTATAAGATTTGCCTCTTCACCGTCTTTATATTTTATTAACAATACTAGCTTATCTTTCTCTAGCAAAAATCTCCAAGGTTGTTTATTTAAAGAGGATGGTGAAAACCTAATATAATAGAATAAATCATCTAATGCCCTATTTTCCAATTCTCCATAAGAAATGCTTTCTCCAATTTTATTTTGGAAAACTAGTTCATCAACTCCAATCCTATGACTAAAGGGCTCATTTAAAAATGGGTTCTTGGGTTTTCCATATCCAATTGCCAATAAATAATTGATTTCTCCTCTTATATTACCAAGTAGCTCTTCCTTTAATTCCCTTTTAACATCATTAACACTAATCCAACAAGTTCCCAGGTCCATGGAGTGTAATTCAGTAATTAGTTTCTCCATATAATAGGCTCCGTAAATTATATTTCTATCTTCCCTATCCTTAATGTCTAGGCCTATATAATGAGGACTTTCTATCATTACTCCTGAATAGCCACCGATGCCTTTAAGCCCATCATAAATCCTATTACCATTTTCATAGAGTCTAAACTTAATCTTGCCTGTTCCATCTTCCTTCTCCAATAGGTTTAAATATTCTTGTATAGTCTCAAGTTGCTGTGGACTTACAATTTTCTTCTTATATTCTCTTACTGATTTTCTACCGCTCAAAAAGTTTGTCATTAACATCTTTGTACCCCCCTTGTTTTATTTAATAAAATAATTTTAAACCTTAGCCTAAAAAATCTATTCCAATTATTTTACCTAATCTATAAATTAAGCCTATTAATTGATAATGTACTATTAGGGCTGGAATAGTGCCTAATATTATACCTGCTGCCACATCTGTAGGAAAATGTACAGCAAGATATATTCTAGAAATGCCTACAATAATGGCAACTGTAAATACTATAATTGTCAGCCTTGGAATATTCAGTGCTATGGTTGTGGCAATGGAAAAACTAGCAGCTGTATGGCCAGAGGGAAAGGAATAGTCCTTCATATTAATCCCAAAGGTATTTAAATGTTCAAAGATCTTATATGGTCTTTCCCTACTTAAAATTAATTTAAGGCTATGGACTATAGTTTGACTTATACACAAGGCTACTAAGGATTCTATCCCCATTAGCTTGGTATTTGTACTGCCTATTAAGATTAGAAATATGACTAAAACAGTTGAAAATAATGCTCCACCTAAGTTTGTAGCCCTATACATTAAGGCATCTAAATATCTATGGCTCATTCTTATATTTATTAATTCAATCAAAAAATCATCAAATTTCTTAAATATATTATTCATCTTTCCACCCCGAAGAAATCCTTCTTCATAATTATTGAGAATTCATTGCTTTAGCTTATTATTACCCATCTATTTATGTATTTATAGATTTATATATTATACTATTTGATTATTTTTTATGTTAGAATATAGTAGACAATTTAAAAGGTAGGTGTAAAGATGAATCTAAGTTCGGAACAAAGAAAAGCTATTGAACATATACATGGACCTGCCCTTGTATTAGCAGTGCCTGGAGCAGGGAAAACTACTGTACTTATACATAGAACTGTAAATTTAATACTTAATCATAAAATAAGCCCGGAGAGAATCCTATCCATTACCTTTAGTAGGGCATCAGCCAGAGATATGAAGGAGAGATTTAACAGGGATTTCCAAAATATTTCTTCTATACCTATCCATTTTTCCACCATACATAGTTTTTGCTATAACTTAATTAGAGAATATGCCTATGTAAATAAAATTAAGTACAGGTTAATTGAAGATGAAAAAAATCAACTTAATAAGTATAATCTACTAAAAAGAATGTATTTAGAGATTAACCAAGAATATATAACTGAAGAAAAGTTAGAATCCCTCCTAAATGCAATTGGCTATATAAAGAATTTAATGTTGACACTTGATGAATATATGAAATCTAATAGGCCAGAAGTGGAGAATTTTGATAAGATTTTTTACACTTATGAAAAATATAAAAGGGATAATAACTTAATTGATTTTGATGATATGTTGACCCTATCCTATGAAATTTTAATGAATAATGACTATATATTAGAAAAATATAGGAATAGATATGATTTTCTTCAAGTAGATGAGGGACAAGACACCTCTAAGGTTCAAATGGAAATAATTAAATTATTGGCTAAACCTAAGAACAACCTTTTCATAGTAGCAGATGACGATCAATCAATTTATGGTTTTAGAGGGGCGTATCCATCAGGTTTATTGAATTTTAATAAGATTTATCCTAGGGGAAAAGTCTTCTTTATGGAAAAGAATTATAGGTCATCAAAAAACATCGTTTCTGTATGTAATAAGTTTATTAAAAACAATACTTTAAGATATAGTAAGACCATATATACTGATAATGATTATGTGGAACCCATTAATATAGTTAAGGTTAACTCTATTAGTGACCAATATGACTATCTAGTAAAGGAATTAGAAGGGAAAGATCTATCCAAAACATGTATCCTATATAGAAATAATCTTTCCTCAATTGGTTTAATAGAGACTTTAGAAAGACATAGGATACCCTTTTATATGAGGGATGTTAAGTTAAGATTTTTTAATCATTGGCTTGTACAGGATATTATTAATTTTATGAAGTTTGCACAGGACACTTCCAATATGAGTATATATGAAAATATTTATTATAAGAAGAAGGGCTATATATCAAAAAAGCAAATTAACTATGCTAAAACTTTAAATTATAATTTGTCAGTTTTTGATAGGATAATGGACTTTCCTGGCTTGTCTAATTTTTACAAATCTACACTAAGGCAGCTAAAACTAGATTTTGCCAAATTATCTAGAATGGCTCCTTTAGAAGCAATCCAATACATTGAGTACAGCTTAGAATATGAAAAATATCTTAAGGAAAACTCTATGAAATTTGGATATACCTATGACACTTTAAAGACTATGTTGTTCTATCTAAAATTTATTGGGGAAAATAGTGAAAATCTACAGGACTTTTTTAACAGATTAAACTATCTTCAATACCTATCTACTAATTCAAGAAATAATAGAAATGGACTAACCCTATCCACTATCCATTCAGCAAAGGGACTAGAATTCGATAGGGTATATATTGTAGACCTGGTAGATGGAGATTTCCCCTCTATATCAAGTGTTGAAGGAGTTGAAAAGGGCAAGTTTGAGTTATTTGAAGAAGAAAGGCGATTGTTTTATGTTGGAATGACTAGGGCAAAATACCACTTGTCTTTAATAACTGTAAATAGTATCGGTGAAAGGATAGTTGAACCATCCAGATTTATTGATGAGCTAGTAAAATAATTAATTACCTTTAATAGTAGATTTTGTAAAATTTTACTTTTTCCCTCAATTTAAGGATTAAATTTTAGATAATTAGTAATACTATAGATGCGATAATTTTTTTAGCAAAGGAGGGAGATAGGGTGGCAAAGAACAAACAAAATAAAAATAGAAAGAATGAAAATAAACAGACTTCAAAAAATGAAAACAAGAACGAAGAGGAAGAATGAGTTTGTAAATAAAGGCCCTCAAATGAGGACCTTTATTTATTGTATTTCAATAAGCTCTGTAGTATCTACTATAAAATACTCTCCTTCTCTTATACTAAAATGGCCTGACTCATAAGGAACACCTTCAACAGTTATATATACCTTGTCTACATCGTAGAACTTGCCTAAGGTATTGACTATTGATTTTAGCATTTCTACCTCAAATGCAGAACCTGTATTTAAATTATCTGCAAACTCTTTTGAAAAATCCACTTCTAGTACCCAGGATTCTCTATCCAAATGTATTCCATTTATTTTAGTTTCCTTAGAAATTGGAGAAATCAACTTATCTGATGGGGGGTTTTTAAACAACTTTTCTAAAATTTCTTCTATATTGTCATTTGTACCAAATTTAATATTCTGCTCTACATAAGCTGTTCCTATATCCTTAGCAGTTGGGTAATAGGAGATTATATTCATTTCCTGCTCTTTATTTTCAATGGTCTTTAACAGTGTTTTAACTTCAAATTCTCCATCCTTATAAATTGATGCTACAAGTCCTATCCCCCTTACAAAATATTCCACTTGGGTACTTCCAGTTTGAAATTCTGTAGTTACTTCCAATGCATCATATAAGCCAGAAGGTATTTCTATTCTTTTATTTAATTCGGTTATTTCCCTTCTGCTTCCATCATCATTAGTCCAAGAGTTCCCTACTACAAGGGGTTCTTTTAGTAAGACATTGTTTCTATTTGTATTTGTATTTAGCATGTTTTCAATATGATAAAATTCTCCTTCTGCAAATATCTCCCTTAGTTCTCCATCTTTATATTCTATTACTCTTACAAAAGTTGTACCGGGATTCATTTCCTTTATCTGTACTTTCTTTTCTTGGATAAACTCAACGAAAGTTTTTTTCTCTGCAAATTCGTTTCCAATTCCCTCATATTCCATAACTGTATTTTCTTTAATTGGATAATAGTCTTCTATATTAAAAATTGAATCAGCTACAATTTCTTGACTTTCCATGGTATTAAATTCATCCATTGCCTTTGAAGAATTACATCCTAAAAGAGAAACTACTAAAATAAATAGAAATAATAACAATAAAGACCTTTTCATAATATCACTCCTATAGAAAAATTAATATTACATATTCAAATAGATTATTGCCTCTTTTTCTTTAATTATAATATAGATTTTAAAAAAAGTCTTTACGATATGATTACAATATTTTGAGTTACGAAAATCTCAAAAAAAAGCTCAGCATATTATATGCTGAGCTAAGTCCTCAATAGTATAAGATATTTATATATTATAGTTTTATTACTAAAATTAATATTAATATCAAGAATAATATTATGGGACTAAATACTAAGAAGGCGGAAATGATTATAGCTAAAAGGTCTCCTTTTTCCAAATGAACTTTGTCATTTTCTTCTGCCAACCATTCAGCTCTTGGATCATAGTAATCAAGTTGATCCTCATCATAGATTCTTTCAGTATCATTTTGATTGATACTTTTTTGGTCTTTATTTTTATCCTTCAACCATGCCATTGCACGGTCGAGTTTGCTTTGAAACATCATAATAACTCAAAACCCTTCTATTATTTATCCCCATTAAGCTTATGATGACATGCTACGAAATGACCTGGTCTTGCTTCCTCAAACTCAGGTACAACCATCTTACATATTTCTGTAGCATATTTACATCTTGTGTGGAACTTACATCCAGAAGGTGGCCTAATTGGACTTGGTATGTCTCCCTCTAGAATGTAATGATCCCTATCTTTCCTATCAACAGTATCCACAGTTGGAATTGCAGCTAAAAGAGCTTCTGTATATGGATGCATAGGATGTGAATATAACTCTTCAGTTTCAGCCAATTCTACTATGTTTCCAAGATACATTACTCCAACTCTGTCACTAATATACTTAATTACTGATAGGTCGTGTGATATAAAGAGATATGTTAAGTTTTGGTCTTCCTTTAAATCTAATAATAAATTGATAATTTGTGACTGTATAGAAACGTCTAGAGCTGATACAGCTTCATCACATACGATAAACTTTGGTTGTAATGCAACAGAACGAGCTATACCGATACGCTGTCTTTGACCACCAGAGAATTGGTGTGGATAACGGTGTACGAAGTATGCCGCTAGACCGCATTTCTCCATGGTTTCTAAAATATAGTCTTGTATAGAAGTATCGTTCTTTGCAAACATTTTGTGTGCATGCAAGCCTTCTGAAATTATTTGACCTACTGTCAGTCTTGGATTCAGAGATGAATATGGGTCTTGGAAAATTAACTGCAAGTCTTTTCTAAGGAGTCTCATCTCCTCTGTAGTTAGTTTTGCAAGGTTTATACCCTTATCTCTATATTTTTCATATTTATCATATTCAGGATGATCCTTGTACTTGTTTCTTAATTCTTCTATTTCTTCATCTTTTAAAGCTAGTTCCTTTTCTACATTTGCTAGCTGTTCTTCTAGACTCTTTATTTTCCTAGTTTCATTTGCTGTTTCTTGTTCAATTTCTTCTTCGCTTTTTCCTCTTTCTGCTAATTGGTGTTTAA
>JAAYQJ010000086.1 GCA_012519355.1 Tissierellia bacterium
GTTCTTTATTTCTCAACCCTTGACATCAATGTAACGCACTCAACATGGGTTGTGGCAGAGAGATGATATAGATACGCAGAAATAGGGGGTTTTGCGTATTAGTACCCCCCATTTAAACTCTGATATTTATCTATTACAGTTCAAATAGATCAAATAATGTAGGCTCTAACATATTATAATTCTCTTCACACGTCAATTCATACATAACGCCCATTCCCCACATAAGCATTCCAAAATCATCTTTTTGATGTTTCTCTAATCGGTCCCATGAGGTTGGGTTAATCACTATATTTTCTGCTTCCATAGGTATCAAATTGTTTAAATATATTTTTCTTTCTTCCTTAGTCAGTTCTAGCAATTGACTCCTATAATCCATAAAAATGTCATTATTATCTTTTAGCCAAGATATTATACAGTATGATTTCTCCCCTTCAGGAAAAATTGTAAAAAATATATGCTTCATTATTGCATCAGGATCAAGGATATCTTGGATTATCTTCCCTCTTAAATCCTTACATAATGCTGTATATCCCGATGCTGCAAATTTTATCGGTTTATTAAATTCCCATATAATACTTGTAAGTACGTCATATTTACTATTTATTATTGCTTTGTCAAATACTTGTTTACACCCTTCTAAGTCATTGATTGCTAACTCTACTCCATTAATCAGATTGTATATATCATTATTACCAATTAATGATGGTCTTTTTCTTAACATATATCGGTGGAAATTAATGCTCTCTTGCTTTCTATGATACCCTAAAGCAAATGCACGATAAGTATACAAAAAGATATGTTCATCACTTTTATTGAACTCATAATTTTCTATAGGTTTAAAAAGTTCATTATCATGATAACCACAAAATCCTGAAAATACAGTAGCCTCTTTCCGTCCCCACTTAGTTATAATAGTAAACGGATTATCATCTTTCGGATATGGCATATAAACATGTCCATTGTCTGATATTTGCTTTAATATTTTATTATTCTGTATACTATGGGCACCAATAATCTTTTCTGAACATTCATCTTTTAAAGGATGTAAACATTGTTTAATTTTAGTCTCACGCCTTGCTTTTTTATAGTTTTGGAAAAAATTTGATGGATTAATAAAATCTAAATCGTCCTCTCTATCTATACAGCATCTTTTATACTTCTTACCACTACCACAAGGACATGGGTCATTTCTGCCTATTTTCCCCATAATATCACCTCATCCTATAATAAACTCTCTACGCTTTACTAAATTATTCAGTTTTATCAAACCCTACCCTCACAACCTTACCAGATACAAAAAGAGGATTAACTAATTTGTTTTTTCTAGAGTGGTTAATAAAAGCTTTTATCCCTTCGATATTATCTTTTTTATATTTCCTATATAAGTATAAGCCATCTTTGGTTATTGGACTGTCCATTATGAATTGACCTAAATAATTTCCTTTTTTATCTCGTACTAAAATTTCCTCATAATCACTATTTATTGATATTACATCTTCATTATTATTAACTAATAATACCCTCAATACATCTGGAAGCTCATCAATCGATTCCTCTACCTCAATATATATAACTGTAAAAGAACTCTGGGGGTTATCTTTAATTTGTTGAGAATAAAATTTTAAATTATGTATCCGCCCCTCAATGAAAGTATCTAGCTTTATTTCTTCTGTTAGTATGCCTAAGAAAGATACAAATTCATCTTCTAAAAAATCTAAAACAGTCTTTGTTATTACACAAATGTCTTGCTCTTCAAATTGCTTGCCTTTTTTATAAAATGGACCTATTTTATTTAACACATCATAATTTAGTAGATTCTGGGACATTATTATTTTAGAATCACAGATGTGCTTTGTTCGATTATTAAATTCAGATAAATACATAAATTCTTCTCTTTGTTGTATTTTTAATAACCAATCTAATGTTTTTGGGAATTTTGAAAAGTACCTATTTTTATTTAAGACTGTAGTAATTTTATTAAAATCAACTTTTTCAATATTTATACTTTCATTTGCAAGTAATGCTGAATTAACAATTTGAGCAATTGAATCAAAAGCATTTCTAGTATATTGGAAAAAATCTTTTATGTATTTATCAATAAGAAATGGATAATCGACATTAATTCCAGCAACATTTATCTTATATTGTGGCAAACTATCATACCCTAAATTAATAGAAACTTCTATTTTTTCTTCTATTGCCTTTGATATATGTTCATTTATGTTATCTATCCAATCCTTATGTTCTTCAATTACTCTAGATACTAATTTATTAATTATTTCATAACAGTATTTTGCAGTATTAATATTTTTTTGAGTGTTAACAATAAACTGCCAAGCATCAAAAACATAATGTTCTGCTAATAATTTCTTATAATCCCTTGAAAAATAATTCATCATCTCCCCCCCAATTCTAAAAATGATAATATGATTCTGTTATATATGACAATTATATCATATATCCTATATTTCCCACCTTTAAAAACAAAGATAGAGCCAGTTAGGACTTTCCTTAAAACCCCAACTGGCTTCTATATTTATTTCACACTTTATTCAATTGCACACTCTACATCTGTCCCATCTAGGAAGCTTACAACTATCTTATCTCCATCGATTACTACCATCTTCTCAATCATCTTAAAATACAAGTCTATATCAAATTCTTTAATTAGATCTCCATTCCCTATAATATCAATAA
>JAAYQJ010000087.1 GCA_012519355.1 Tissierellia bacterium
AAAAGAAGTAGAAGAAAAACAAGAAACTGAAATGGTTAAGGCATTTAATGCTATTTGGGAATTAAAGAATGAATACAATGTAACCGTAAGAGAAGCTGCTTATATGTTATCAGTTAAGAAAGTAGCTGAAGTAATGAAATTAAGAGGATGGTATTAATAAAAAACTGGCGAAAGCCAGTTTTTTTTATTGGAATAGGGGTAAACTATTCATTGTAAGTGTCTGAAGCCATTAAGTATAAAAGAAGGAGAGCAATATGGAGTACAAGATTATAGAAGATGGTAACCAAATTATATTAAAGGATATGAGAAATTTTAACCCTAAGCATATCTTTGAATGTGGTCAAGCCTTTAGGTGGACTCTTGAAGATGATTCTTCTTATACCACCATTGCCTATGGAAAAGTTCTTAATGTAAAAAGGGAAGATAGGGATATAGTCTTATCTAATACCAACCTAGATGATTTCAATAATATTTGGTATGATTACTTGGACTTGGCTAGGGACTATGATGAAATTAAGAGGGAATTATCTAAGGATGAAATACTAAAAGAAGCCATTAAGTTTGGAGAAGGTATTAGGGTATTAAACCAAGAGCCCTTTGAAACCCTAATATCCTTTATAATATCAGCAAATAACCAGATTCCAAGGATTAAAAGATCCATTGAATTAATAGCCAAACATTATGGGGAGAAAATTGAGGGTACAGACCATTATAGTTTTCCCACTCCTGAAACCTTATCTAAGGCCAAGGCAGGGGATTTAAAGGAAATATGTAGGGTAGGCTTTAGGGGAGAGAGGATTGTAGAGACCTCAAAGATTATAGCCAGGGGAGACTTAGACTTAAATAAGATATTTCACTTATCCAGGCTGGAAGGTAAAGACCTACTAATGACCCTACCAGGAGTTGGGCCTAAAGTCTCAGATTGCATCCTATTATTCGCCTTCAAGAAAGCCGATGCTTTTCCCGTAGATGTATGGGTTAAGAGGGTAATGGAGCATTTTTATCTAAAGGAGGAAACTAATGTAAAACTAATAGGTAAGTATGGAGCAAAGCTCTTTGGCAGCCTGGCAGGTTTTGCACAGCAATATCTATTCTATTATGCTAGGGAATTGGGAATAGGAAAGTAGGCTTATAAATATAGGTTCTTCACTGTGTCATCTACTACAGTGAAGAATTTTTTTGTAACTCAATTGTAATACTTTTCCAGTAGCTTATTGATATAATTATGGTAAAGGGGTAAAGGGAATTAGGTTAGGAGAAGAATATATGAAATATTTTAAAAGCATTTCCATATTATTAATAGTAGTTGTAATTAGTCTATTAGCCTTTAGAAAAGACCCAATAGATTTACCTATGGATGTAGGGGAAAAAGTTAAAGACTATGCCATAGGACATATTGCAGGGGATGATGAGGAGTACTTAGTAGTCCTTACAGAGGGGAAGAGTAAGGAATATGGGGAAGAAGTCATTGTATATTCATTAGGAGACGGGGAAGAAATCTATAGGAAGGATTTTTCTGAATTGAATCCTTGGAAGCTAATAATAGGGGATATAGATGGGGACCTCTGGGATGAAATATCCATTGGGGTCTATAAAAAATCACCCCTGCACCAAGTAATGGCTAAAAGACCCTTTATATATTCCTTTAAAGATGGAAGGATAGTACCTAAATGGAGAGGGTCTAGGCTTTCGAGACCATTTGTAGATTATAATTTTTATGATATTGATAAGGATGGGGTAGATGAGATTATTTCCATAGAGTTCTTAGAGGATGGGCGGAATATAATAAATACATATAAGTGGAAGGGCTTTGGTTTTGAGGGATTTTTGGAGTCTGAAAGTTTCCAAGTAATTGATAAGCTAAGGGTAGAAGATGGTGAAGTATATCTTCAGATAAAAGATGGGAAGGATGACTATATAGGTAATTTAAAACTTATAGATGATAATTTAATAATAGAAAGGGTGGAATAGGGTGAAAAAGAAGAAATTAGTATCAATTATTTCAATATTATTGGCATTATCCATATTAATTAGTGGTTGCAATATAGAAAAGGTTGATACAGTAAATCCAGGAGAAGAAATAAATGAGGGAAATGCAAAAATAGGCCTTGTAGAGGAGCCCACTAAGATAAACATCAGCGTAGATTACAAGGCTCCAGAGTTAGTGGCTAAGGTTAAATCATATAAGCTTGAAGCTGATTTGTCTAATATAGTTAATTTGGACCAATTTGGTGAATTTTCGAAGGAACAATTGGAATTGTTAAAAAAGAATAATTTTGTAGTAAACCCAACCAAACAGCAACAGTTATTCTATATCTATGAAGACAATGACTATAAGCATATACCATCTTTTATAACTACAGATTCAGTTTTACAGGTATACCATATATTCTATGATTATAGCTTGAGGAAGCTGGAAGAGGAAGCATTATTAGGTCTCATAGAAGAATTAACAGATAATATGCTGAAAAACTCCATAGATATTTACAACAAAATAGAGAATAAGGATGTAAAAGAGATGCAGCTTAAGAATATTGCTTTCTTTGCTACAGGACAACTAGCCTTGGAGAAGAATCTACCAGGGGAGATACCTGTAGAGGCTAGAGAAATGGCCCTTAAGGAGCAGGAATTGATCAATGCCCATGGGGGCTTTAGCAGGTCCCATATTTTCCCCTATGATTTAGACTATAGTCAATTTACCATAAGGGGACACTATACTAGAACTGAGGACTTCGGAAGATATTTTAAAGCTATGATGTGGTATGGTCTAGGACCTTTCCCCCTATATTTTGAAGAAAATAAAGAAAGAAACATAGAGCAGACTATTCAAGCCCTATTAATTACCTATAGTATTTGTACAGATAAGGACTCCTATGAGATATGGGAGAAGATATATGAGTTAACAAATTTCTTTGTTGGCAGTGCGGACGACTTAAACATCTATCATTATGGGCAATTATTAGTCGACATTTATGGAAAACAAGTAGACTTAAATGAACTAAATGATAAAGAGAAATTAGATGAATTTTATAAGGCAGCAGATAAACTTCCTGAGCCAAGGATCAAGGGAAAATATACATCTGTAAATACTCCTGTAGGCAAACAGTTTAGATTTATGGGGCAGAGATATGTTATGGATGGGGAGATAATTCAAGACCTAGTAGAGCCTATTATTAGGCCCATACCTTCAGGCTTAGATGTTATGGGGGTCCTAGGGTCAGATAGGGCAAAGGAAATCCAAATATCTAAGGAAGAAAACAAATACTGGGAAGACTATCCAAAGAGGGTTGATGATTTAAGAGACAAATTTGCTAAACTTAGTGAGAATGAATGGCAAGCAAATATGTATACAGGCTGGCTATGGGTACTTAAGGGATTTTTAGAACCCTTTGGAGATGGCTATCCCTCCTTTATGACCAATGATGCATGGTTAGATAAGGACCTAAATACTGCCTTAGGCTCCTGGTCAGAGCTAAAGCATGATACGGTTCTTTATGGCAAGCAATCTGGAGCAGAAATGGGTGGAGATGTGGATATAGACCTTGTAGTTGGATATGTGGAGCCTAATATAGAGGTTTATGAAAAACTCCTATGGCTAACAAGGTATTCAAGAAAAAACCTAAAGGCTAAGGGAGTAGATATTTTAAGTATAGATAATTCATTGGAAAGCTTTGAATGGCTGTTGGAGTTTTTAATCAACTGTTCCATTAAGGAATTAAATAATGAAGAATTAACTGAAGATGAGTATGATTGGATAAAGCACTATGGTGGACTCTTAGAGAGTTTGACCAGCTCCTTTGCTGGAGATGGGATTCGTTGGTTTGAGATAACTTCAGAAACGGATAAGAATATGGCAATTATAGCAGACTTCCATACTATTGCACCCAATCAATTTAGTGATGGTGGATATATGGAGGCAGGAGTTGGCCCTGCCTATGAAATCTATGTAGTAGTACCCATAGGTGGGAAACTGTATTTGACTAGAGGTGGGGTATTTAGTTACCATGAATTCATATCTACAGGAAGATTAACAGATGAAGAATGGCAGTTAATGATAGAAATGGATATGGCTCCACCAATGCCAGAATGGACTCAGTCCTTCATAAGAGAAGGAAAGGGAGAAATACCATTTCCAGAGTTTTAATCAATGCACAATCTTATTCAATTCACAATGCACAATGAACAGTTCACAATTATTTGGGTCGAGCTCTTGGGTCGAAGTTCCTTCGCTGACGCTCAGGATGACAATTTGTTATTCCAAAGTCGAGTCTTGTTTAAAATTTGTTCTCAAATATATAGATGTAATAATTGTTATATATTTTATTGCTGTATTTATGGAATTCTTCAAAAGAATTCCATTTTTATGTGGAAATTTTTCTTAAAATGATATATCCTATTAAGAATAACATACAATTACAAATATTTATTGGGAAGGATGGTTTTAATGTTAAGCACAATAGTAAATGTAATAGCCATCATAGCAGGCTCTCTATTAGGTATTATTATAAAAAGGGGAATAAAGGAAGAATATAAGAATACTATTATGGATGGAATAGGTTTAGCTGTTGTTATTATTGGAATTATGGGGGCAATTGAATCCAAAAATATTATGCTGGTAATCGCCAGTATTGTTGTAGGTAGTATAATAGGTGAAATGTTAAAAATCGAAACTAGGTTGGATAATCTAGGGATGTCCCTTCAAAATAGGTTTGGTGGAAAGGATAGCAATTTTGCTAAAGGTTTTGTAACGGCCTCTTTAGTATATTGTGTAGGGGCTATGGCCATAGTAGGGTCTTTAGAAGCTGGTATACAGGGAAACCATGAAACTATATTTGCTAAATCTATCCTTGATGGAATTTCTGCAATAATATTTTCATCAACCCTAGGCATAGGAGTAGATTTTTCATCAACACCTGTATTAGTATATCAGGGTAGCATTACCCTATTAGCAAACCTGGTAAAAGACCTATTAACTCCAGAAGTAATCAATGAAATGTCCGCAGTAGGAAGTATATTAATTATGGCAATTGGGATTAATATATTAGGAATAAAGAAATTAAAAGTAGGGAATATGCTTCCAGCCATTTTTATCCCAATATTTTACTATATAATAGTCAATATGGTAAAATTTATTGGATAAATTGAGAAAAACAAAGGAAAACAAAGAAAAACAAAATTATATGGGCAATTAGACTAAAATTAACAAAAAATGCCTCATAATGGATAAATTTGAAACTTGATTACATACTTTTATTTAAGTAACATATATATTGTATATATTAGCACTCACTAACAATGAGTGCTAATAAACTGAAGACTAATAATATTATTATTAATATAAGGAGGTAGTATAATGAATCTTAGACCATTAGGTGATAGGGTTGTAATTAAGAAAGTTGAGGTAGAAGAAAAAACAAAAAGTGGTATAGTACTTCCAAGTTCAGCTAAGGAACAACCACAAATGGCTGAAGTAATAGCAATCGGTGCTGATATTTTAAATGATGAAAAGAAAAAAGATCAAATTAAAATTGGTGACAAGGTTATATTCTCTAAATATGCAGGAACAGAAATCAAAGTAGACGGTGAAGAATTAACAATATTAAAATTGACTGATATATTGGCGGTAGTTGAGTAAACCAATGAATAGTGAAGAGTGAATAATGGATAACTGATTGGTCATCCTGAACGAAGCGAAGGATCTTAGACCCATAAGCTAGACCCAGATAACTTTTTACTATTAACTATTAGTTATTAACTATATTGAAAGGGAGTGTATATAGATGGCAAAGGAAATTAAATTTGGTGAAGACGCACGTCGTGCCATGGAAAAAGGTATAAATCAATTAGCAGATACTGTTAAAGTTACATTAGGACCAAAGGGTAGAAATGTTGTATTAGATAAGAAATTCGGTGCACCACTTATTACAAATGATGGTGTTACAATTGCTCGTGAAATAGAATTAGAAGACAAATATGAAAACATGGGTGCTCAATTAGTTAAAGAAGTAGCTACTAAGACTAATGATGTAGCTGGAGACGGAACTACAACTGCTACCTTATTAGCTCAAGCAATTATCAGAGAAGGATTAAAGAACGTTGCTGCTGGAGCAAACCCAATGATATTACAAAAAGGAATTAAAGCTGCTGTAAATAAAGCTGTTGAAGAAATTAAGAGATTCTCAAAAGAAGTAGAATCTAAGGAAGCAATAGCTCAAGTTGCATCAATCTCTGCAGGAGATGAAGAAATAGGAAATTTAATTGCAGATGCTATGGAAAAAGTAGGTAACGATGGAGTAATTACTGTAGAAGAATCAAAATCCATGGGAACTACTTTAGAAGTAGTAGAAGGTATGCAATTTGATAGAGGTTACGTATCCGCTTACATGGTGACTGATACTGAGAAGATGATAGCAGAATATGACGATCCATTCATCTTGATTACAGACAAGAAGATTTCAAACATCCAAGAAATCCTTCCAATACTAGAACAAATAGTACAAATGAGTAGACCATTAGTTATCATTGCTGAAGACATTGAAGGGGAAGCAATGGCAACCCTAGTAGTTAATAAATTAAGAGGTACATTTAACTGTGTTGCAGTTAAAGCTCCAGGATTTGGCGATAGAAGAAAAGAAATGTTACAAGATATTGCCATCCTAACAGGTGGAACAGTAATATCAGAAGAATTAGGATATGACTTAAAAGAAGCTACTATTGATATGTTAGGTAGGGCTGGAAAAGTTAAAGTAGATAAGGAAAATACTGTTATAGTTAATGGGGAAGGCTCACAAGAAGATATACAAAATAGAATTAAGCAAATCAGGGCTCAACTTGAAGAAACTGACTCTGAATTTGATGCAGAAAAACTTCAAGAAAGACTTGCTAAACTATCAGGTGGAGTAGCAGTAATCCAAGTAGGTGCTGCAACTGAAACAGAACTTAAGGAAAGAAAACTTAGAATTGAAGACGCTTTAGCAGCTACTCGTGCAGCTGTTGAAGAAGGTATAGTACCTGGTGGTGGAACTGTACTAGTAGATAGTATATCAGCTGTAGAAAAACTATTGGCAGAAGCTGAAGGTGACGAAAGAACTGGTATTAGCATAATCGTTAGAGCTTTAGAAGAACCAGTTAGACAAATAGCAGCTAATGCTGGACTTGAAGGTTCAGTAATAGTAGAAAAAGTAAGAGCAGAAGCAGATGGAATTGGTTTCGACGCATTAAATGAAAGATATGTAAATATGATAGAAGCAGGAATAGTTGACCCAACTAAGGTTACTAGGTCTGCATTACAAAATGCTTCATCTGTAGCAGCTATGGTTCTTACTACTGAAGGTGCAGTAGTAGACATAGAAAAAGAAGACCCAATGGCAGCCATGGGCGGCATGGGTGGAATGGGTGGAATGATGTAAAGCCTTCAAATAAAAGTTCCCCTATATTTTGAATATAGGGGAGCTTTATTTTTTTTCGAAAATTTTACCAGTATAAAAACTATTGAAATATTATGTAAACTAATGTATTATAAAAATATTATTTGTTTATAATATTTACTAGGCCAAGTAAATATTAGTTCAATCTAAAATTTTGACTTTGAAGAGGAGGCAGAAATGAAAAAATCTAACGTTAACACTACAAAAAAAGGCTTTTTTAGTAGATTCCTCGACTTCGTAGAAAGAGCGGGGAATAGACTACCCCATCCTGTAACGTTATTTATAATATTTAGCTTAATTGTTATAGTTGTTTCAGCCATAGCTGAAATGACAGGCTTATCAGCAACATACGATAAGTTTGTAGATGGGGAAATGGTTCCAACTACAGTTGAAGCCATTAGCTTACTAAATGCTGAAGGTATTAGAAAGATGGTATCACAGGCAGTAAGCAACTTTACATCCTTTGCACCCTTGGGAACAGTTCTTGTTGCTATGCTAGGTGTAGGGGTAGCGGAAGGAACAGGACTTATCCAAGCTGGTCTTAGAAAACTAGTTTTATCTACACCGAAAAGATTTATAACAGCAGTAGTAGTTTTTGCTGGAGTAATGTCCAACATTGCTTCTGATGCTGGATACGTGGTACTAGTACCTCTAGGAGCCTTAGTATTTTTAAGCTTTGGCCGACATCCCTTGGCAGGATTAGCAGCTGCCTTTGCAGGTGTATCTGGAGGATTTAGTGCCAACCTTATGGTAGGTCCAACAGATGCCCTATTATCAGGTATAACAGAACCAGCTGCTCAAATGTTACAAGGAAATTATTCTGTGCCTGCTACTTCTAACTTTTATTTCCTATTTGTATCAACATTCTTAATAACCATAGTAGGTACAATAGTAACTGAAAAAATTATAGAGCCAAGGCTTGGGGAATATAAAGGCAGTGCAGTGGCTTCCATGGATGAAGTTACAGCTGAAGAAAACAGAGGACTAAAGTGGGCAGGTATATCCATATTAGTATATATTATTATAATATTACTTCTATTATTGCCACAAAATGGTCCATTGAGAAACCCTGAAACAGGTTCAATTCTTGAGCAATCTCCATTTATAAATGGAATAGTTACCTTAATCTCATTATTATTCTTAATACCAGGTGTTGCCTATGGTATAGCTTCTGGATCAGTTAAGAGTGACAAGGATGTAGTAGATGCCATGGCTAAGGCAATGTCTGCCATGGGAGGATACTTAGTATTAGCCTTTGTGGCAGCCCAATTTGTAAACTACTTTACCTGGACTAATTTAGGAACAATATTGGCAGTTAATGGTGCAAAGTTCCTATCCAATACTGGAATGACAGGAATTACTTTGATAATTGGGTTTATTCTAGTTACAGCATTTATAAACTTATTCATTGGTTCAGCTTCAGCTAAATGGGCAATTATGGCCCCAATATTTGTTCCAATGTTAATGCAATTAGGATATACTCCTGAGTTTACCCAAGTTGCATATAGGATAGGGGACTCAACTACAAACATTATCTCCCCATTAATGTCCTATTTTGCAGTAGTTATAGCCTTTGCTAAGAAATATGATGAAAAAATCGGAATTGGAACTCTTATATCAACTATGTTACCATATTCCTTAGTATTCTTAATTTCTTGGTCAGCCTTGTTAATTGTATGGTTCCTATTAGGTCTACCAATTGGACCAGGAGCATTAATTAGAATATAGTTAAGTAGTTCAGAAAGAAATCTTCTTTACATTTAAGTAAGGAAGATTTCTTTTTTTATACAATCATGCAAAAGCAAATATGTTTTTTGTACAAAAACACAAAGGTCCAAAAACTAAGCTTAATGTTTCGGTTAATCACAAAAAATCTGGCCTTACTTTGTAGTAATATAATAATACAAGAAAGAGGACAGGAGGTAAAAGCATGAAAGAGTACTTAAAGATTGCCAATGATCCAATATTATGGTTAATGTGTTTACCTGTAGTAATAATAGTAGCAGTACAAGCAATTATATTTTCTAAAAAAGCATTTCAAGCAGCAGGCTCAGTAGAGCTTACTAAAAAGGAAGCAAAGACAGCTTTCAGAATTGGAGCTGTATCAGCCATAGGGCCAGCAGTAGCTGTATTTGTAGTTATGCTTGGTATGATGGCAGTTGTAGGTGGGCCAATGACTTGGTTAAGATTATCAGTTATAGGGGCAGCCCCTACAGAATTAGCAGCATCTACCATGGGAGCTAAGGCCATGGGTGTAGAATTTGGTGGAGAAGGATATGGAGTATTAGAGTATGCTAACTCTGTTTGGGTAATGACCTTAAATGGTATAGGTTGGTTATTATTCGTAGGATTATTTACTCATAAATTAGATGGTTTAAGGAATAAAATTTCAAAAGGGGATTCAAAGCTTACAGGAGAAATAGGCGGTGCAGCTACACTTGGAATTGCAGGATCAATAATTACAAACCTAATAGTGGTAACTATAGCAGCCATAGCTGGAAATGGTATTATGCAAATACTACCACCAGTAGTAGTAAAGGCTTTTGATTATGTATTACCATCAATATTTGGTTCCATGTTTGCAATGTTTGCAGTGAAATATCCAAAGTACGGAGCCTTTGCCATAGGTTTAACCCTATTCCTATTAGGAGTTGTAAAGGTATTACCAGTATATGTTTTAATCCCAGTATGTGTATTTAGTACAATAGCCTTTGCTACAAATTCATATAAGAAGGGTAAAGGTAGACCAGTAGCTCCAAAGAGCCAACCAGCTACCAAATAGTAAAGTTTTAAAGAAGTGGTAGGGTTATACAGGAAAATTTAGACATACTGAAACCTAAGGAGGATTAATATGGATATATTAAAATTAATTAAAGAAGTGGAAAAGGATATTATCAACTGGAGAAGAGATTTGCACCAAATACCTGAAGTAGGATTAGACTTGCCACAGACATCAGCTTATGTGGCAAAACAACTGAAGGAAATGGGTATTCCCTATAAAGAGAAGATTGGAATATCAGGCATAGTAGGCCTTATTGAAGGTGGACATCCAGGCAAGACCATAGCCTTAAGGGCAGATATGGATGCCCTTCCAATCAAGGAAGAAACTGGACTTCCCTTTGCCTCAGTAAATGGCAATATGCATGCCTGTGGCCATGATGCCCATACTGCTATTCTTTTAGGAGTGGCTAAGGTATTAAATGAAAATAAGTATAAGCTAAAGGGAAATGTAAAGCTTATATTCCAACCTGCTGAGGAAGGTCCCGGAGGAGCTAAGCCAATGATAGATGATGGTGCCTTGGAGAATCCAAAGGTAGATGCTGTTATGGGCCTTCATGTAGGGAACCTAACTGACAATTCTAAAGAAGGAATAATAATGGTATCCTATGATAGTATGATGGCTTGCTTAGACAGGTTCAAGGTAAAACTAATAGGAAAGGGTTGCCATGGTGCTTATCCTGAAACAGGCATAGACCCAGTGGCAATGGCAGGTTACTTCCTAACAAACCTACAAACAATAGTAAGCAGGGAAACAAGTGCAACAGACCCTGCAGTAGTTACAGTTATGTATTTGGATATCCACCATTAGTAAATGATGAAGAATTTACAAAGGATTTTGTAGAGTCAGCTAAGAAAGTTATCCCAGAGGAAGATATAGTGATAATGAAAAAGCCAGTAATGGGCGGAGAAGATATGGCATATTTCCTAAGAGAAGTGCCTGGAACCTTCTTCTTTGTAAATACACCTAAGCCTGTAGATGGTGAATGCTATCCACATCATAATAGTAAATTTGATATTGATGAAGACCTATTCTGGAAAGGTGCAGCCTTGATGCTACAAGGCACATTAGACTATCTAGAAAGAGCCTAACACTACTTTCCATTAGCTTGTTAACTCCCCAATTTTTGGGGAGTTGTTTTTATCTCCTAGTATTGTGGTATAATATATCTAATTTCATATTAGTTAGGAGACAAATCTATATGGGAATAAGAATAGGAGAGATTTTGAATACAAAATTTTTTTCCAACTATAAGATTCTTGCTGGAGAAAAGGGCTTAGATAGGTAAACTCAAGCCGTATCCCTATTAGATGCACCAGATGGATACAAATGGGTTAAGGGTAAGGAATTTGTATTATCATCAGGATACTTGTTTAAAGATGATATTGAGCTTTTTAAAAATACTATAGTATTTTTGCATAAAAAACAATTCAACTGCAATGGGGATAAAGTTAAAAAGGTATTTAGATGAGATTCCTCAAGAGATAATTGAATTATGCGATGAGTTAGGCTTTCCTTTGATTCAAATACCCTATGATTTGGCGTGGATAGATGTAATTAATGCAGTAAATTCAGTTGCCATGAATAGGTATATTATCAGGATAAATGATAGGAAAAATGCAGATAGGCTCCAATAGTCCTAAAAGGAGTAACTGTATCTAAACTAATAGAGTGGGAAGACCAAGGTGAAGTAGATTATTATGATCTATTCTCATTAAGGCTTACCTTTATCCAGAAAGGGAGATCCTTGCCTTTCAAGATTTGGGACCCTTTGGACTATTCCGCTTGGAAAATATAAAACAGAAAAGCTTTAGAAAGAGTTATAACAAAATCTATCACTTGCTAAAGGAACCAGATGGTGAAGAACTAATAGATACCTTGAAAGTATATTTAGAAAGTGAATCCAATTCTAATATTGCTGCAAAGAAACTATTTATCCACAGTAATACAGTTAGATATAGGATTGCTAAGATACAGCAAATCTGTGGTATAGATTTGGAAGACCCTATGGAAAGATTAAAAATAGAGATTTCTTTAAAGTTTATAGATTTATTTAATGGTGAATCTAGGGAATAAGGTTTTTCCAGTTGTTTAAAGGCATAAAATATAATAAAATTATAATTATTCCTTAAGATAAAATTAATATTATCTTAAGGAAATTTTATTTTTCTTGCAGTAATATTATTTATAATATCGTTTTAATTATTAGAATAGATTACATATATCCTATTGAAATTATTCGAAAAAGAATGTAATATTGTTAAGAGGATATATGTGCAGAAATGGAGGTGGATTTTATTAAGCGACACAGAATCTACATACTGCTTACTCATAGCGGGTCTTTGTTATCTAAATGTATCAATTTCTATACTAAGGAGCCCTATACCCATGTATCTATAGCCTTTGACGAGGAGTTAAAGGAATTATATAGCTTTGGCAGACTAAGGCCCAACAATCCGATCTTCGGGGGTTTCGTTAAAGAGGATATAATGAATGGGACTTATGCTAGGTTCCCAGAAACCAAATGTGCCTTATATTCTCTAGATATTAATGATAGGCAATATAGAAGATTACTAAAGGAATTGGAAAAATTCAAGAGGGACGGAGAAAAATACGGATATAATCTAATTGGACTACTAGGAGTGGCAGTGAATTATCCTATTGAAAGAAAATATAATTATTTCTGCTCCCAATTTGTATCATCCTTACTTAAAAACAGCGGTATAAAACTAATTAACAAACCAACCGCCTTAACTTCACCAAAGGATTTTAGGGAATGCAGAAAATTAAACCTTGTTTATGAAGGAAAATTACAAAGCTATTGTTTAAGCAATTATTCACTTGTAGAAAATTATTAATACATCATTGTTACTAAGAACTGCTGAAAGTTTTCAGCAGTTTTTATATTTTTTTAACTTTTCTTGCAGTATTTTACTTTTGATTTTCGTTATAATTAATGTAGGAAGGAGGGGAGATATGCTAAGTGAATCAGAATTAATAGCAAGGGCAATTAAAGGAGACCAGGATTCCTTTGCTCAAATAGTAGACCTATACAAGAACTATGTTTTTGCAATTATTTTAAACTTTATAAAAGATTATAATGAAGTAGAAAACGTAGCCCAGGAAGTTTTTTTACAAATTTATCTCTCCCTTCCAACTTATAAAGCAAATAATTTTAAAGGCTGGATTGGTAGGATTGCATCTAATAAATCTATAGATTGGATTAGGAAGAAAAGAAGTAAATTTAAAGAGGAAGTCCTTGAAGAAGAATTAGTAGATAGCTTTTATCTAGCAAATACAGATACTCCAGAAGACCTTCTAATAAAAAAGGAAAGAGAGATGGAGATTACAAAATTGTGCAGGTCCATTCCCCCTATATATGAAGAAACCATAGTTAAGTTTTATCTACATGGAAAATCCTATGAAGAAATTGCAAGGGAAGAAGGGGTTACGGTGAAAACTGTTGCATCTAGATTATATAGGGGAAAGCTCATGTTAAAGGAGAAATGGAGGGAAGATAATGAAACATTATGACCTTGTAGAATGGAAATTGTTTAAGGAAAATCTTCTCCAGGATGAGATCTATAAAAAAATGGAAGACCATTTAATTTCTTGCCATGAATGTATGGAAGCTTTTCTATCTTTAATAGATGATGAGGAAATAGAGATGGCAGAGGCTATGGTGCCAGAAGATTTTACTAAAAATGTAATGAAGAATATTGAAAATATAAGACCTATAAGGAAAAATCAAAAGAGGAATAAAAAGCTAAGTAGTGATTTCTTTATATATTATGGGGCAGTAGCATCTGTAGCTATTATCTTGACAGCAAGTGGAGTTTTTGGGAAGATGGTGGATTCAATTCCTCAAATAGCAACAAATATAAACATGGAGGAGAGTAGGCTAAAGGCAGATACAATCTACGGCCTTTCAAAAAAAATTACTAGGGAAACTAATAAGTTTGTAAATAATTTCAATTTAAATAGGAATAAGGAGGATTAGTATGAGGAAGAAAAGCAAGCTTACCACATTTATATTGTCTATAATACCAGGCTTATCCCATTTTTATTTAGGCTATGGAGATCGGGGCTTCATATACTTATTAATATTTGGAATGATTGGTGTTGGTTCTTTTGGTTTAGCTGTTTTAACATATAATGATGAATTTTTGGTTATTGCTTTTATAGCTGCCCTGATTATTTGGCTAGTAGCATTAATAGATGCATTTTCAATTATTAATGCTCTTAGGTACGGAGACAGTAGTCAAATAGAGAATGATTACAAATCAGAAGAGGCAAAACTTCCTAATAGGAAGATAATAACCTTAGCCCTATCTATAATACCTGGTGCAGGCCACATGTATTTGGGATATCAGAAAAAAGGCCTAGTATTTATGGCAGGATTTTTCTTTACTATATTTTTCATGGGATGGTTAAACTTAAGTTTCCTATTATTTTTACTTCCCTTAATATGGTTCTACACCTTCTTTGATGCCTTCCACACATTGAATGGAAATAGTGTAGAAGATATGGATATATCCAATATATTACCTTCCATAAATCATAAGCACATAGGTATTGGCCTTATTATAATAGGAGTATTAATAGGATTTCAAAATGTATTATTACCAGTAGCTAGGGAAATACTTCATACAATGTTTGAATACAGTATAATATATAGAATCGAAAACTATATTCAGACCATTATAGTATCAGTAATCTTTATTGCAGGTGGAATTAAGATGCTAAGGGGTAGGAAAGCCCAACTTACAGAAATTGAAGGAGATGTGGAAGATGAAGACTAGGTGGGTTGGTACCATATCTATGGCCATAGTTTTAATTGGTTTTGGCCTATTAATGTTAATATTTCAAGTAAGTAGAATATCAGCAGTAGAAATTGCAATAAGGCTTTGGCCAGGTATATTGATTTTATTAGGTGGAGAAATCCTATGGTTTAGCCTAAAGGCTAAAAATGAAAATGATGATATAATAATAAAATATGATATATTTTCCATATTTATTGTAATGGTAATCTTGTTTGTAAATATAGCCATGTATGGCCTTATGGAAACTGGAATAATGGACTATATTAAATATAGAATATCAGAAGAAATTCATATAGAAAATCATAGATAAAAAAGAACTGAAAAGTTCTTTTTTTGTTGACAAGAAACATAGATATAGATATAATAGACTTACCAGTCTAGACCAGATGGTCTAAAACGGAAGGAGTGATATTTTGTATAAAATCAATAATTTAGTTTTCAGGTATCCAAAAAACAAAGAAGATACGATAAAGGATATTTCCTTTGAAATCAATCAAGGAGAAATCTTTGGCCTACTTGGCCCTTCGGGAGTAGGTAAGTCTACTACTCAGAAAATCCTTATTAAGCTACTAAGAGGATATAAGGGGGAAGTATTGTACAAGGGTAAAGACTTAAAATCCTATACTAGTAATTATTTTGAAGAAGTAGGAGTAGGATTTGAAATGCCAGTACACTTTTCTAAATTAACTGCTGAAGAAAACTTAAATTTCTTCAAAAAATTATATTCATCAACTGTTGATACTGATGAACTGTTAAAGAGAGTGGGACTTTATGATGACAGAAAGAAGAGAATCGGACAATATTCTAAGGGGATGAAGGTTAGGCTAAACTTTGTCCGGGCCCTATTAAATAATCCTAAGGTCTTATTCTTAGATGAGCCTACAAATGGTTTAGACCCTAAAAATGCTAGGATAATTAAGGAGCTTATTAAAGAGTTTAAGGAAAATGGGGGCACTGTTTTACTTACTACCCATTTGATGAATGATGTAGATGAGCTTTGTGATAGGGTAGCTTTTATGGCAGGTGGACGTATAGCAGAGATAAGTACCCCTAAGGATTTGAAGTTGAAATATGGGTCTAGGGAAGTAGATATAGAATATAGGGAAGCTGATAGGGTTGTAAGGGCCAGCTTTGGATTAGATAATCTTGGAGATAATGAGGAATTCTTAAAGATTATAAAAAATAATGAAATAATAACTATCCATAGTAAGGAAAATACCTTAGATGATATCTTTATAAAGGTTACAGGGGTGACTAGAGATGAATAAACTCCAGACATTAATACAGGGTGAACTCTTAAGGCTTAGAAGATATAATCTTTTTGCAGCAGCCATCTTTGTTTCAGCCATATGGGTGGGAATACTTCATTTTCTAAATGTGGAAAATGTAACTAGTATTGTACCCCAACTTATCTTCTTAGATGTAACTACTATGGCTACCTTGCTAGTTGGTGTAACCTTTATTTATGAAAGGGAAGAAGCTAGCATTAGGACTATCTTAGTATCCCCTATTTCTAAAAATCAATATCTTTTAGGGAAGATCATATCCAATATAATACCAAGTATAATGTCTTTGACTATTATGTATATATATTCAAAGCTATTTAAAACAATTGAAATAAACTTTTTCCTATTGTTAGGAGCAGTAGTCTTAGTATCCTTTTTCCATTCCTTAATTGGTATATTACTAACTTATTTTACAAAGGACTTTACTGGCCTAGTTATGGCAATTATGGGACTTTTCCTTATATTTTTATTACCAGTGATATTAGTTGAGTTCAACATTATTACCAGTGAAATATTTGGAAAATTAATCTATATACTTCCTACTAAATCTGCCTTAATGCTTATAATGGGAACAACTGGTAATATAGAGGGATGGGAAATTATACTATCCTTAGTCTATTTGATTTTAAGTTCCATAGTCTTATATTATTTGGTTTTAAGGAAATTCGATTTATATGCCTTAAGGGAAAGTGGTGAATAATATGTTTATGAGTTTTATAAAATCAGAAATAAAAAAATGGAGTAGGGACTCTATGATGGGGTTTATGCTTATTTATCCCATTATCTTTGCCTTACTTGGCAGATATTTATTGCCATGGCTAACTGAAAAATATGGCTTTAATTTTGCACCATTTACAGACTTAATCTTAGTAGTATTAGTTTTATTTATCCCAATTGCCTATGGTGCCTTAATAGGTTTTTCCCTATTGGAAGATAGGGACGATAATGTCCTTACTAATATAAAAGTAACCCCCCTTAGTATCCATCAATTTTTGAGTTTTAGGCTAGTGGGGGTATATATTCTATGTGTAATTGCCACCATATTTGTAGTATGGTTCTCCAATGTTGGAGATGTTTCTATAGAAAAAATTATAGCTATATCCCTCTTAGCTTCATTGGAAGCTCCCATTTCTGGGCTCTTGATTAATGCCTTTGCAAAAAATAAAATTGAAGGCTTTGCAATAATGAAAGCAGGGGGAAGTATAGTAGTATTTCCCATAGTAGCCTTATTTTTTAATGGTGCCAAGGAATTATTCTTCTCCTTTGCGCCAGGATTTTGGTCTGCCAAGGTAATTAGTAGCTTAGTTAGGGGTGGAGGACTCTATCTTACCTATAATCAGTATTTCTTTATAGGGCTTATTTACATGATAATTTTAAATGTTTTAGCATATAGTCTCTTCATAAAAAAGACTAGTGTATGATAGGAATTGGAAGGAGTGAGACTATGGATGAAAAGAAGGAGAAGTCATTTGAAAGACGAGAAGAGCTAATAAATGCAGCTTTAATTGAGTTTGGAGATAAGGGTTATGACAATGCCTCTTTAAACAATATTCTAAAAGAGGCAGGTATAAGCAAGGGTACCTTCTATTATCACTTCAAAAATAAAGAAGATTTATATATCTATCTATATGGTATTCTAGCCCAAGAAAAAATGGATTTTTTTAGTAAAAATATTGCTCCTGAGGAGCTTAACAAGAATTTCTTTACCCTATTAAAAACAATGTTTAAAGTAGGTATAAAATTTGCCTATTATAGACCAGAGGTAGCTAGATTTTCTAAAAGTTTTTTAAAAGATTTGAATAGGCCCCTAGTTGATAAAATAATGAAGAAGTTTAATATGGAAGGTAATAACTACTTAGATGCTTTAATTGATAGGGCATATGAAAGAGGGGAAATAAGGGAAGACTTACCAAGGGAATTTGTTAAGAATATGATAAATTACCTGTTAATTAATCTTCATGAGATTTCAAGTATAACTGCAGTTGAAGATTATTCAAAGCAAGCAAACTATTTAATGGATTTTATCAAGGATGGTATAAGTAGGAAAGGTGCTATGTTATAGCATCTTTTTTTATTTTAGAAAATGTGGGAAAAAATGGAAAATATTTATTTAATATGTTATACTTATTTTGAGTTCTATGCGATGGTGGTGAACAAATGATAGATTTTTTATGTAAGCTAACCTTAAAAAAGCTATCTGAGAATAATATTATAAAAGAAGGCGATATGGAAGTTTATAAATATGGTCTGACTTTACTAATTGGAACAATTGGTAAGATTATTGGTTTCATCGTTATTGGACTATTGACAGGCTTAATAAAGGAAGTTTATATTTTTTTAATATTCTTTAGTGGACTTAGGCTCCAAGCAGGAGGATATCATGCAAAAACTGCTCTTAATTGTTTTTTGGGTTCTTTAGCTGTTATGGGTGTAGCTATTATCCTTGTTAAGATATTACCTGTAGATTACCAACCAGTATTCAATTTACTATCTATTATCATTTCTATTTTCTTAGTTTTTCAATTCAGTCCTCAAGAAAGTGAAAACAAACCCTTGACGGAAGAAGAAAAATTATTATATAGGAAAAGAAGTATATTTGCTGTTATAATAGCTAGTACTTTAGTCCTATTTTTAGTTAAAAAGGGTGAAAATTATCTTTATTTTGCTTCCATAGCTTCTATGGGAATTCTTCTTGAATCACTAAGTTTACTTGATTTTAAGAAAATAATTTAATCTTATATAAAATAGTAGCTTGTAACTAGTAATAAGTCCTTATTATTAGATAATTGAATGTGGCTTATCATGATATAAAGAGATAAAGTACAGAAGTATTAATTGTTATTAAACAGATGACAAAAGCTTTCCAAAAATGATGGGGGAATGAAATATATGGGTTTGGTAGTAATTAATTTTTTTTCTAACGTATTAGATACGTGT
>JAAYQJ010000012.1 GCA_012519355.1 Tissierellia bacterium
ATGTCTAATATTCAAAGTCATGCTACGTCTAATCCTTCTTCTATTGCTCAATACGCTAGCGTAGAAGGCCTCTTAGGAGATCAGTCTGATGTTGAGGAAATGAAGAAGCATTTTGAAGATAGAAGAAACTATATGTTTGAAACCATCAATTCCATTAAGGGCTTAAGCTGTAGAAAACCAGAAGGTGCCTTCTATATTATGGTTAATTTCACCCAATTATTAGGAAAAAATATTAGAAACTATAAGATAAATTCTTCTATGGACTTTGCTAATTTCCTTTTAGAAGAAGGAAAGGTTGCAGTAGTCCCTGGAATAGCATTTGGCGATGATAATTATATTAGATTATCCTATGCTACATCTATGGAAAATATTAAAGAAGGATTAAGAAGAATTAAAGAATTAGTAGAAGAATAGATAAGGAAAAATAGTTTACATAATCTTATTATGTAAACTATTTTTTTGTTTTAATTAAATAATTAAATTTTTTCTGATTTATAGAGAGGATTTTATCATAGTAATCAAAAATATATATTATTTTTGTCTTAATGAAATTTTTTTATTACTTATGAAATAAACGGCCTTTTATTTTCGATTTCAAGGCCTTTTATTATTATTCTTAATATATTTTATTGTTTATCCACTTAAAAATTGTTTAAAGGCCGTTTAAGGCCTTAAAATGTCTTTATGCGAAAATAATGTATTGTTAACAACTAGTTTAGGGTTTTTAAGGCTTAAAATTATAATTGAACAGGATATATTATAGATGTCTAGACGGAGGCTGCAAAAAATGTTGATTTTATAATGAGGCTGATGGAGTTAGTAAATTGTTGAAGGAGAATCGAGGTTGGACTCACAAATATTACTAGGATAGGAGCAGGCTAATAAACAGGATTTCATAATAATTTTTCTAAGAATTTTTAAAAATATTTTAGCTTGCATAAATAACCGTATTCTGGTAAAATTTATTTAAGAATACTTTAGTCACAAAATAACTATTTTGTGACTAATCATATAAAAAAGGGGGATAAAATGTATAATATACCTATAATTCTTGATGATTACCTAAGTTACATGGAAACTATTAAGGGGGCTTCTCCTAATACTGTAAAGGAATATTTTTATGATTTGCGTACTTTCTTTAGATATCTTAAGGTCAGGCATAAACTAGTAGATTCCAATATGGAATTCGATGAAATAGATATTTCTGATTTAAGCTTAGACCATATTAAAAAAGTAACTATTCAAGACCTACACGGTTACATCTCTTATGCTGATAAAAAAAGAGATAACGGTAACCTTGCCAGATCTAGGAAGGTTGCCTCTATTAGGTCCTTTTTCGATTATCTATACTCCAAAGTTAATTTAATTGAAAAGAATCCTGCAGAGTCTTTGGAGTTTCCAAAACGAGAAAACAGGCACCCAGTTTATCTTACATTAGAACAGTCGGAATTACTTTTAAATAAAGTATTAGATAATAAAAATGAATTCTATAGGAAAAGAGATTATGCCATAATAATGTTATTTTTAAACTGTGGCCTTAGACTTTCAGAATTGACTAGTATAGATATTGATAAAATTAAGAATGACGATACCATATCTATTATTGGTAAAGGAAATAAGGAAAGGACTATATTTTTAAATGAAGCTTGTATTGATGCTATTAAAGATTATTTAGGTGTAAGGCCTAGGGATGTATTAGATGAAAAAGCTCTCTTTATAAGCAAAAGACGGAAAAGAATGAGTAACAGAGCTATCCAACATATGATAGACAGATACCTGGAAAAAGCAGGATTAGATACATCAGTTTATTCAACCCATAAACTAAGGCATACAGCAGCAACATTAATGTATAAGTATGGTAATGTAGATATAAGGGCTTTACAGGCGATTTTAGGCCATGAATCAGTATCTACCACCCAAATATATACCCATATTGATAACGAAAGACTTAGAGACGCCATTAAAAGCAACCCATTATCAAATAGAACTAATAAAAAAGCTAAGATCCCTTAGCTTTTTATTTATATGAGCTTGGAATCTTTATAATATCACCAGGATAAATATAGCTATTATCCATACCATTGAATTTCTTAATATCATAAATTATTTTTTGCATATTACCCCTTTCACTTGTATGTCTAGAAACTATAGTCCATAAAGTATCCCCTTCTACTACTTCCACTTCATAATATTGGATTTCATGGACTGAGCTATATACTTTTTCCTTTGAAAAGATTAAAGAAATCAAACTAATTATTAATAAGAAAGATAAAGTAATAAAGACACAAAATCTACTTTTATTTACCACCTTATACCTTTTCATCATTTACACCTCACACATATGTTCTGAACAGTTGTTCTAAGTATATTTTACTCAAACACTAGTTCAATGTCAATAGTTTTTTGTAAAAAAACCGAACTATTGTTTGATATTATTTTTTGTCTATGGTATAATTATTTCAAGCTAATATATATCATGAATTAAGGGGTGTTTATTATGTACGAAGACTTGAATCAAAAGCAGATTGAAATATTACTTTATATAAAATCAGAAGTACAAAGACAGGGTTATCCACCCTCAGTTAGAGATATTTGTAGAAGTTTAAACCTAAAATCAACTTCAACTGTCCATAGCCACTTAAAAAAATTAGAAGCTAAAGGTTATATAAGAAGAGATGCTACTAAACCTAGGGCAATAGAGATTCTTGATAGAGATGATGATTTCTTACTGGCACCTAAAAAGACAGTTGATGTCCCCATTTTAGGTAGAGTTACTGCTGGTGCACCTATTTTAGCAATAGAAAATATTGAAGATACCTACCCTATTCCAGTTGAGTTGGTGAAAGATGACGATGTTTTCATCCTAAAAATTCAAGGTGAAAGTATGATTGATGCAGGCATACTTGACGGGGATTTAGTACTTGTAAAAGAGCAAAAAACAGCTAATAACGGAGAAATTATTGTTGCCCTAATAGATGAAGAAGCAACAGTGAAAAGATTTTACAAAGAGAAAGATAGAATTAGGCTTCAACCAGAAAACCAATATATGGAACCTATTTATACCAGTGATGTTACAATTTTGGGTAAGGTTATAGGCTTGTTTAGAAAAATTTAAAAAAAAGCAGGATTTTCCTGCTTTTTATTTTTTAATCTTGTTAATATCAATCAAATTATTTTCTATTAGGTTATTTAATGATTTTAAAACTCCAAGTTTACAATGTTCATAGGTTAGTCCACCTTGGTAATAAACAAAATAAGGCTCTCTTATTGGCCCATCTGCACTAAGTTCAATAGATGATCCATCTATAAATCCACCTGCTGCCATTACTACCTTATCTTCATAACCTGGCATTTCCCATGCTTCTGGTACTATAAAAGAGTCAACAGCTGATGCTGCCTGAATTCCTCTGCAGAATTCAACAACCCTTTCAGGGCTGTTTAATTGTACCCCCTGTATAATATCTGACCTCTTATCATCAAGATCCGGAACTACATTAAATCCTAACTCCTTATAAACTACAGCTACTAATAATGCACCTTTTACTGCTTCTGATACAATATGAGGGGCTAGAAATAGTCCTTGTAAAGTACTTCTTGTTGTACCAAAAGTAAGGCCACATTCCTTACCAAGTCCAGGAGAAGTTAATCTATTGGCTATCAGTTGGACTAAATTACTTTTACCAACTATATATCCTCCAGACAAGGCTATACCTCCACCTGGATTCTTAATTAAAGAACCAGCCATAATGTCTACTCCTACATCAGTTGGTTCCCTATTCTCTAAAAATTCCCCATAACAATTATCTACCATTATGATAACTTCATCATTAACAGCCTTAATTGCCTTTACTGCAGTTTCTATTTCCTCTATAGTCAAAGCTCTTCTATCACTATAACCTGTTGACCTTTGAATTAATAAAATTTTAGTATTATTACTAATACTATTTAAGACCCTATCTACATCTATGGAGTTATTTACTAAAGGTATCTCCTTATATTTAATGCCAAATTCCATTAGATTTCCTGGCATATCACCCTTAACTCCTATTACCTTTTGAAGGGTATCATAAGGAGCTCCAGTTATGGCTATTAGCTCATCTGAAGGTCTCAATATGCCTGATAAGGTCAAAGCAAGTGCGTGGGTGCCTGAGGCAATTGTAGGCCTAACTAGGGCATCCTCAGTATTAAATACTTTAGCATAAATCTCCTCTACCTTTTCCCTTCCCATATCCCCATATCCATATCCTGTTGTCCAGTTAAAATCAGTTGAGGTTAACCTACATTCTTGCATAGCATGTATAACCTTATATTGATTATATTCCTTTATTTTATCAATCTCTTTAAACTTATCTAATATGTATTTTTCCTTTTCATTAACATAGTCTATTATTGACTCATCAATACCAAACTGTTTACATAATATATTTATCGTTAACTTGTCCATTCTTATCACCTTTCCTTAAACTCAAATATATAAGTCTCTGTTTTCCAGAGACTTATGTTAAAAGTAATTAATTATCTAATTCTATTGGTCTAATGGGTATTATAGTTGAAATTGCATGCTTATATATCAATTGTTGTTTTTCTTCACTCTCTAATATTATTGTATAATTATCAAATCCCTTTACATGCCCTTTAATTTGATAACCATTTATTAAAAAGATTGTAATACCTATATTTTCCTTCCTTACTTTGTTTAAGAAAACATCTTGTAAATTAATATTTTGCTTCATTTTAGCCCCTCCTCCTTATATTTTCTGAGTAATCAACAATATACATAATTAATTGATCCATTTTTGAAAACTCATCTACATTAATCCATTCTATTCTATTATCTCTTTTAAACCAAGTCAATTGTCTTTTTGCATAATTTCTAGAACCTCTCTTAATTAGTTCTATGGATTCATCCAATGAAGTTTCTCCCTCTAGATATCGAATTATTTCCTTATACCCAATTCCTTGCATTGATACAAGATTTTTATGATATCCCATCCTTAATAGGTTAGATACTTCTTCAATAAGGCCTGCTTCTATCATTTTTTCGACTCTTAAATTGATTCTTTCATATAGTTTTTCCCTATCCATATTGAGACCAATCATTTGCAAATTATATTTATCAATAGGTTTTCTGAAGTTATTGCTTTGCTTAGACATAGGCTTGCCAGTTACTTCATAGATTTCTAATGCCCTTATTATTCTTTTTCTGTCCATTACATTTATTCTATTAAAACTCTCTTTATCAACCTCTTCCAGCATTTTGTGTATATGTTCATTTCCAAATTTATTTGCTAAATTTTCAAGTCTATTTCTGATATCTTCATTTGGCGGTACTTGTGTAAAATTCAAATCATAAACTAATGAATTAATATATAATCCTGTACCTCCTACTACAATAGGTAGTCTATTTCTATTATTTATGTCAGTAATAAGCTCCTCTGCATTCATTTTGTAATCAGCAACCGTATACTCCTCATCAGGATAAACAATATCGATTAAATAATGAGGTATGCCTTCCATTTCTTCTGGAGTGACCTTTGCTGTACCTATATCCATATACTTATATATCTGCATAGAATCAGCAGAAATAATTTCTCCATTCAGTTTTTTTGCTAATCCAATAGATACAGATGTTTTACCAATTGCTGTAGGACCAATTATTATTAATAGATTTTCTTTATTTGTCATGTAATCATCCTTTTATGTGATTCTTAAAAAAGCCTTCTCTATATCAGTTTTACTTATTTCCAAAACAGTTGGTCTTCCATGTGGACAACTATAAGGATTGTTTGCCTCACTTAACTGTTTTAATAAACTAACAATTTCTATTTCTCCAATATTATCCCCGCTTTTTATTGCCTTAGTACAGGCCAATTTCATTATTTTATCTAATTTCATATCATAATTGGATTTAATGCTATTAGTATTATCAAGTATATCGAAAAATAATTCCTTAAGATTAGGTTTTCCAAAAACTAAGGGAACAGCCCTAATTGCAACAGCATTATTACCGAACTCTTCCACATCAAAACCTAATTTATTGAACATGGGCTTATTATCTTGAAAAATATTCATTTCCATATTAGTTAATTGAATAATCTCTGCAGCCATAAGTTGTTGTTGTGCTATATTCTCATTCTTGTACTCTTCTAAATATTTTTCATATAATATCCTTTCATGAGCTGCATGTTGATCTATTAATAGTATTTTATTTTCATATTCAATTTCCACTAAAATATAAGTACCAAATATAACACCAATTGGCTTTGCATTTAAAAACATATTTTTATTAATTGTAGATGTGGTCCCTTCTCCGTCTATTCCAAATATAATATCTTCTGCAAATTTTTCTTCTTCTTCAAAGGAAAAATATGAATTAGATTCTAATATATCTTCTTTAGGAGTAAATTTGGAATCAATAGTAAAGTCTTTAAAAATTATATCCTTCTCTTTATTCCCATCCTTTAAGTTTTCTTCAAAGGCTTGAAACAATAATGGTAGATTCTCTTCTTTAGGAATTTCCTTTTTTTCTCCTATATTCATTTTAGGTATGGATAATGAAGGGTGTAAAGAGTTTTCAAGTCCTTTTTCTAAAATTGCTAATATCTCTGATGGATTAGAAAACTTAACCTCCTCTTTAGTAGGATGTATATTCACATCTATTATACTAGGATCCACTTCAATAAATAGGATAAAACAAGGAAAGCGGTTTAGTGGAATAATTGATTTATAATATTTCTCTATAGTATTAGATATGCCATAATTGTTTACATGTCTACCATTAATATATAAGTATTGGTGGCTTCTATTTCCCCTATATAGTTTATTATTTGATATATAGCCATATAGATTTATTCCATTATCAATCATATTTAGCTCAATAAGATTGTTAGAAAATTCTTTGCCTAAAATACTATAGATATGTGATCTAAGATTATTGTTTTTAGCAGTTTTTAAAATGGTTTTATTGTCTTTTATAAACTTAAAGGAAACAGAAGGATTTCCAAGTGCCATTCTATATACAATATTAGATATATTATTTGATTCAGCCAAATCTGATTTTAAAAATTTACGTTTAACAGGTAAATTATAAAAAAGTTCCTTTACTATCATAGTAGTTCCTTTTGGGCATCCTATTATCTCCTTTGAAATCAATTCCCCTTCCTCAAGGATCCCATGGACTCCAGCTACTACATCCTCAGTTTTAGTCATTATTTCAACCTTTGCCACATGACAAATACTTGCAAGGGCTTCCCCCCTAAAACCAAGGGATTTTATTTTATATAAATCTTCTATAGTGGACAATTTAGATGTAGAATGTCTTTTAAAAGCCAATTCTATATCATCTTCAGCTATACCATCACCATTATCTGTAACTCTTATATAAGATTTTCCACCATTTTGAATCTCTATTATAATTTCGTCACTATTGGCATCTAAGGAGTTCTCCACAAGTTCCTTCACTATAGAGGATGGTCTTTCTATTACTTCACCTGCAGCTATTTTTTCAATTGTAATACCATCTAATAGTTTTATTTTACCCAATTTAATCACCCTTTAAAGATTTGGCATCTTTTTTTAGATCATATAAGATATTTAAAGCTTCCCTAGGAGTAATGTTGTCAATATCCAAATTTATTATCCTATCTATATAATAATCCTTCCTATAATCCATCATATCAATTTGTTTCGTTTCTTCTACTAGATTTTCATTTAAATCTATTTCATGATTATCTTCAATTAAAGATAATATTTCATTTGCCCTATTAATGATCTCCTTATCTATACCAGCTATTTTTGCCACTTCAATACCATATGATTTATTTGTACTACCTTCTATTATTTTTCTTAAAAAGACAATACCATCTTCTTTTTTATCTGCTGCAATAGTTAAGTTCTTGATGCAAGGATTCTTTTCTTTTAATTGCGTTAATTCATGATAATGCGTAGCAAACATAGTTTTTGCCCTGATATTCATAATTATATATTCAACAACAGCCCAAGCTATACTAAGGCCATCATAGGTGCTTGTTCCTCTACCAACTTCATCTAATATAATTAAGCTATTTTTAGTTGCAGATTTTAAAATATTTGATACTTCCTTCATTTCTACCATGAAGGTACTTTCCCCTTGGGCTAAATTATCTGCAGCACCAATTCTAGTAAAAATCCTATCAACTATGGAGATATCTGCAAAACTTGCAGGTACAAAAGAACCAACATGGGCCAATAAAGTAATTATAGCCACTTGACGCATATAGGTAGATTTACCAGCCATATTTGGTCCTGTGATAATTTGAACCATACTCTCCTTAGTATCAATATAGGTATCGTTTGGAACAAACAAATTTCCTTCTAAATTATTCTCTACAACAGGATGCCTTCCATCCTTTATATGGATTACTCCTTTATTATTAAGGCTAGGTCTAACATAATTATACTTATAAGCAACTTGACCAAAGGCATTTAATACATCTATAATGGAAATAATTTTTGCTGTATTTTGTATTCGTTCAATATTTTCTTTAACTTGATTTCTTATATCTAAGAAGATCTGATATTCTAAATCTAAGGATTTTTCCTCTGCGCCTAATATTTTGTTTTCCATATTCTTCAATTCTTCAGTGTAATATCTCTCTGCATTGGCTAAGGTTTGTCTTCTAATAAAATAATCTGGAACTAAATTAATATTTGATTTAGTTACTTCAAAATAATAGCCAAATATTTTATTAAATCCAATTTTAAGATTTTTTATACCAGTTTTTTCTTTTTCCCTTAATTCTAAAGAGCTAAGCCATGCCTTACCTTTTTCACAAATTTCTTTTATTTCATCTAATTCTTCATTATATCCTCTTTTAATTATCCCCCCCTCTTTTATCGTAATAGGGGGATTTTCTTCAATGCTACTATCAATTAGATTAAAAATATCCTCTAAAGTATCTAATCCATAAGCAAGAGTTTTCAGCTCATCATTGTTTGAATTCTTTAGTAGTGTTTTAAAACTTGGTAATACTGAAATTGAATTTTTCAAGGACAATAAGTCTCTCGCATTACAATTACCATATGAGATTTTACTACTTAATCTTTCTATATCATAGATTTGATTCAATAGGGATTTAACATCATCCATAAGTTCAATATTATTAACAAAAAACCCTACTATGTTAAGCCGTTTTTCTATCTCTCTTGTGTCAATTAAAGGTTGGTCCAGCCATTTTTTTAATAGTCTCCCTCCCATAGAGGTAGAAGTTTTATCTAATATCCCTATTAAAGCACCCTTTCTATCCCTTTTTATAATGGTTTCATGGATTTCTAAATTTGCTCTTGTATTAATATCTAAAACCATGTATTTATTTGGTTCATAATAGTATAAGTTGTTAATATGATCTAAGGATGTTTTTTGAGTAATATATAGATAATCTATAAGTTTCTTTATTGCGATGGTAGCAAATATCTTTTTATCCAATCCTAATTCTTTCATAGAACTCTTTTTAAACTGATCTAATATAGTCTTTTCAAAATCCACACCAAAATTGTCTATGCTATAGATACTCATATATGGATCAATAGAATTTCTTAAAACCTTAATAAATTTGGAATTAGAATTGAATTCCTCATTACAGATTATTTCTGAAGGAAATATTTTTCCTAACTCATCTAAGAGAAAGTCATAGGACCTATCCTTATCACCTATAAATTCAGTTGTATACATCTCACCTGTTGAATTATCTACATAGGCTATTCCTAGACCTAAATCATCTAAATATATTGAAGCAAGGAAATTGTTAGTTTTATCATCTAAAATAGATGTATCTGTAATTGTGCCTGGTGTAACCACCTTTATTACTTCTCTTTTTACAATACCTTTAGCAGTAGCTGGATCTTCTACTTGTTCACATATGGCAACTTTATAGCCTTTTTCAACTAACTTTGCGACATATCCATCAGCTACATGGTAAGGTATACCACACATAGGAGCTTTTTTTTCCATACCACAATCTCTTTGTGTTAAGGTTATTTCTAACTCTTTAGAGGCTAAAATTGCATCATCAAAAAACATTTCATAAAAATCGCCTAATCTGAAAAACAATATGGAGTCTCTATATTCTTTTTTTATCTCCATATATTGCCTCATCATTGGTGTTAACTTCTCCAAAGGCCTACCTCCTTCTATGGCGGAAATACATTAGACTATATTACCTTCTAAAGTAAAGGTTTTTGCATTTTCTATTTTTACATTAACCATGGTCCCAATAAGACTTTTATCTCCCTTGAAATGAACAAGTTTATTGCTTCTAGTCCTTCCTGTTAATACTTCAGGGTTATTCTTGCTTACTTCTTCTACTAAAACTTCAAAAGTCTCCCCTAGTAACTTTTCATTTTTTCCCAGTGAGATATCATTTAGTAGATCAGACAACTTTTGAAATCTAGCATGTTTAACCTTATCATCTATTTGGTTTTCCATCTTTGCTGCCCTAGTTCCTTCTCTGATGGAATATAGGAAAGTAAAGGCAGAATCATATTCTACTTCTTTTACTAATTCTAATGTTTCATTGAAGTCCTCTTCAGTTTCCCCTGGAAAACCTACAATGATATCAGTTGTAATTGCAATATTTGGTACCGCTTCTTTAAGTTTTTTGATAATTAACAAATAGTCTTCTTTAGTATATTTTCTATTCATCTCTTTTAAAATTCTATTACTACCAGCTTGAACTGGTAAATGTAGATGTTCACAGAGCTTATCTAAAGATTTATAAGCTTCTATTAGCTTATCTGATAAATCCTTAGGATGTGAAGTCATAAATCTAATTCTTTCTATACCATCTATTTCATTAATATCCCTCAGTAAATCTACGAAATCATAATCCCTATTTAAAGCCTTACCATAAGAATTAACATTTTGACCTAACAAAGTGACTTCTTTACATCCATTTTGTGCCAATTCTTTTATTTCTTTGATAATATTTTCAGGCTCCCTACTGTTTTCCCTTCCTCTCGTGTAAGGAACTATACAATAGGAACAGAAATTATTACATCCATACATGATGTTGACGAATGCCTTATATGAGTATTTTCTATTGGCATCTATATCTTCAACTATTTCTCTACTATCCTCCAATACATCAACTATCGTTTTACCAGTCTTTAAATGGTTGTTTATCAATTGTGGAAGCTTGTGTATATTATGAGTACCAAATATAAGGTCCACATGTTTATATTTAGAAGTTATAACATTTCTAATTTCCTCTCTTTGCATCATGCAACCACAAATAGCAATTATTAAATCAGGTTTTTCTCTTTTTAGTTGCTTTAAAGCTCCTAAGTTCCCATATACCTTTATCTCTGCATTTTCCCTAACTAAACATGTATTATATATAATTAGGTCTGCTTCTTCTAAGGATTCAGTTTCATTATATCCCATATTACTTAAAATCCAGGAAATCTTTTCAGAATCATGTTCATTCATTTGGCAACCATAGGTTCTTATATAATAATTTTTTTGTCTTTTGTTGTTGTCCATTTTTACACCTCATTAAATTTATTAATAAATACATTATAGCATAACTCCAACTATTATTGAAACTTAAAACATCAATTGAAAATTCTAAATTTTAATCATTAATATGATTTTAATAATTTTTAGAAGGGCAAATATGGTAAAAAAATTAACAAAATAATCATAAAAAGATGCAATAAATTGTAAATAGTGTATAATATAAGTAGGTACACTAAGTAATTAGTTTAGTGTCTTTTATATAAATATAAAGGGAGGAGTGTTTTTATGAACAAGCCAATTTTATCAGCACATTTTGAGTCCAGGACACCTTCAGATGTGCGTTTAGCTCAAATGAGGTATGAAATGCGTGAAGTAAAACCTGAAGCAGTTATAAATGTAGCTATAGGAAATGTTTCTTTACCTACTAATCCTGCAATGATGAAAAGGATGTTTGAGTTAAATGATCCTAATAGCCCATTTGCTAATGGAGTTATCCGTTATACTGGTACAGCAGGTACTGTTGAAGCACGAAATGCTTTTATAAACATACTTAAAAGTGAAGGATTTGATGTGGATAAGCTTCATGTACAAGTAGTAGATGGTGGTTCATCAGGAATGGAATTAGTTATTCTTGGTGTATGTGGACCAGCTGGAACTGATGAAAAACCGCTTATGATGATCGACCCTGCTTATACAAATTACATTTCTTTTGCTGAGAGAGTTGGTCGTAAAACAATAACAATAAAAAGACATATGGGTGATGATGGTAAATTTAATTTACCTGATATGAATGAAGTTGAAGAATTAATTAAAGAACATAATCCAGGCGCACTTTTAGTTATACCTTATGATAATCCGACTGGACAATTCTATACTTATGATTTATTAAAAGACCTAGCAAGACTTTGTGTAAAATACAACATGTGGATGATAAGTGACGAAGCTTATCGTGAACTATATTATGTTGAAGGGGAAAAACTAGTAAGTGTTTGGGGACTTTCAGATGCAGATGTACCAGGAATAGAAGGAAGAAGAATTTCTATTGAAACTGCATCAAAGGTATGGAACGCTTGTGGCTTAAGAATTGGAGCAGTTATTACTGATAGTCCTGAGTTCCACACTCGTTCAGTAGCTGAATATACAGCAAATCTATGTGCAAACGCAATAGGCCAATATATCTTTGGAGCATTGGCTAATGAAAGTAAAGAAGATATTCTTGCATGGTGTAAACAACAAAAAGACTATTATAGGGATATAATAGTAAATGTCTATAACAGATTTAAAGAGTTAGATCCAAATCTTATTGTTTCTAGTCCAGACGCATCTATTTACTCAGTAATAGATGTAAGAAATGTTGTAAAACCAGGATTCGACTCAATAGACTTCGTTCTATACTGTGCTGAAAGAGGTTCTGTAGAATTAGATGGAGTAGAAACCACATTATTAGTTGCACCGATGAAAGGTTTCTATGATATTGAAAATGATAATGAAAATCCAGGTAGAACTCAATTTAGGATTTCCTTTGTTGAGACACCAGAAAATATGATGAAAGTACCTGATCTTTTCGTTAAATTATTAAGACAATATGAGGCTGAAAGATAATATTTTTCGTTAAAAATTAGGATGGGCAACCATCCTAATTTTTTAACTGAATAACTTCTTTAAAAATCCACCTTGTTTTTCTTCTGCTTTTTTTAATTTCTCTTTTAATTCTATGTTTTCAAAGGTTTTTTCCTTAACCTTCATTTTTAGTTTTGCATTTTCACAGATTAGAACATCTCTTTCCTTTGAGTTTAACTCATTCCTTAACATAATGATTTCCTCTTTTAACTCCTCAATTACCTTCATATTTACTTCTCTACTATTCTCCAATAATGATTGTAGGCGATGAAAGAACTCTTCTTCTAAGCTTGTACTAATCTCTTTTGCTAATTGACAAGTGTCTAAATATCCGTTATTCATAGGTAAAAGATCTCCATCCATAGCCTCTTGATTATTCATCAGTGTTTCTGGAGAAGCTAGTATTAATTTTATTTGTTTATTGCTAAACCCCTTCTCCTGAAGACTTTTAATATATTGGATTAACTCTATTTCTTTATAGGTAAAATACCTATGGTTTGAGTTATTTCTAGGAATCTCAATTTCAAATTCCTTTTCATAATATCTCAGTACATGTGGGGCATAGCCTGTAATCTCTGCTACCTCAGATATAGTATATTCCTTATTAATGTCTAACATAAACAACCCCCTATTCAAACCCTAATTAGTTTCTAATATTATATAGTTCTTTACAAATTCAATAAATCCTTCTATTTTTTGAATGTTTTTTCATACAAATTAATTAAATAATATACAAATTTAAATAAAACTAGCCATATTCTAAGAAAATCTTCTAAAAAAATAATAATTTTATCAATAAGGACTATATAATTCTTGAAGTAACCCTTAATAAAAAAAGGACTGTGTTCCAAATAGAACCCAATCCTTTAAATTAGATGTTAACCCTAATTCCTTTCACTAACTAACTATTAGCTAAATATTTATTTCATTTTCTAAGAATTTAATCAAGAGTTTTACACAGTTAATTATATCATTTTTAGAAGCCATTTCAACAGTTGAATGAACATATCTAGTTGGTATGGAAATTACACCAGAAGGCACTCCCTCTTTGTTAATATGGATAGCCCCAGAATCAGTACCACCAAACTCTAAGACTTCCATTTGATAAGGGATCTCATTTTCCTTAGCAATATTTACTAATATTTCTCTAATCTTTGGGTGGCAGATAATTGAATTATCTTTTACTTTAATAGCAGCCCCCTTATTTAATCCAATAGCAAATCTCTTAGCCTTAGGAGTATCACCATGGGCAGTAACATCTAAAGCTATTCCAATGTCGGGGTCAATTCTATAGGCAGCAGTTTTAGCTCCCCTAAGTCCTACTTCCTCTTGAGTTGAAAATACAAAATATAGGTCATTAAGAGGGTTATTAATATTCTTTATTGCCTCTATTGCAATAAAGCATCCAACTCTATCATCTAAATATCTAGTAAATACAACATTTTCATTCTCTTCAAAATCAGTTTTATAGATGCATATATCTCCTATACTTACCTTCTTCTCAGCTTCCTCTTTACTGAAGGCACCAATATCAATATACATATTTTCTAATTTAAGTTTAGATATATCATCTACTGGCTCGTGATATATTACCCCTACAGTACCATTTTCAAATACAACTCTTTGGCTAATGGATATATAAGGAGAAATGCCACCTACATTTGTAAACCTTAAAAATCCTTTATCATCTATATCTATTACCATTAATCCAATTTGATCCATATGGGCGGAGATCATTATTTTTTTTCCATTACCTTTTTTTCTTGCTATTAAATTGCCTAAAGAATCTACTTCTATTTCATCAACATATTCTTTAATTTCATTTTCGATATACTCCCTGATGGCTCTTTCATTACTAGCAGGACCATAAATACCAACTAACTCTTTTAATAAGCTAAAATTAATATTCATTATATTTCCTCCTTTTCAAATTGGGATAAAACTTCTTTTAGTAAGGCAAATGTATTATTATAGTCATTTATGCTCATAACTGAAGCTGGTGAATGTATATATCTACACGGTACAGAAATTGTAGCTGTAATAGAACCCTCTCTAGTTGTATGAATCTTACCAGAATCATTACCACCCATGGAGGTCTTTCTAAATTGATATGGGATATTATTTTTTTCAGCTATTTCTACGATTCTTTTTCTAAAATTTTTATTATATACGGTAGTCCTATCTATTAATGATAGGGCTGGACCTTTATTAATATAGGTAGGAATCAAATGGGTATCAAGTTTTGCCATATCATAACATAAGGTTCCTTCTAGTATTATTGCATAGTCTGGGTCAACTTCATAAGCAGCAGGACCTGCACCTACTAGTCCCACCTCTTCCATAACAGTAAAAACAGCATAAAAACTAATATCTGTAACCTCTTTAATTAGCTTTATTAATAGGGAGCAACCTACTCTATTGTCTAAAGCCTTAGCCTTTATAAGTCCTTCTCCAAATTCTATATATTCAGAATCAAATATTGCATAATCACCAATACTTACATATTTTTCTGCTTCTTCCTTTGATTTTGCACCAATATCTATGTATAAGTCATTTATATTTAATGCCTTAGTCCTTTCATCTGGCTTTTGGAGATGAATAGGCTTTGCACCAATAACCCCTGGTAGTTTGTCTTTACCTACTAAAACAGGTTTTGATACTAGTATTCTCTTGTCTATACCTCCTACAGGCATGAATTTGATGAAGCCCTCATTGTCAATATCTTTAATCATTAAGCCTACTTCATCCATATGGGCAGTAACCATTAGCTTTTTACCTGTGTCTTTACCCTTTTTATAGGCAATTATATTCCCGATTCTATCTATTTTATAGCTATCAACAAAATCTTTGATTTCAGAAATTATTAAGTCCCTTACATTTTTTTCATTGCCTGATACACCTGAAGCTTCAGTAAGTTCTTTTAGTAGCATAGTAATCCCTCCAAATTCTCATTAGATATAGAAGCAATAAAGAATGCTAAAAGCTTTCCAGTATTACATATATCATCCATATCCAGTAATTCTACAGAAGTATGCATATATCTTAATGGAATAGATAAAAGTAAAGAAGGAATTCCATCCCTAGTAATCTGCATTGCCCTAGCATCTGTTCCAGTGGGACCTGGACTTATTTCTACCTGATTTGGAATATTATACTCTTTAGCTATGCTTACAAGTTTTTTTCTTAAGTTTGGATGTATGTTTCCACCTAAGGTAATTCCTGGACCTTTACCAAGTTCAATTGTGGATGATTTAGGAAGCTCTGGAGTTGCTCCAAATCCTACATCAATTGCAATTCCAATATCTGGATTGATACTATAGCTACTTACTAGAGCCCCTGCCATACTAACTTCTTCTTGTACTGTTGTAACAAAATATATATCAGCTTCATGGTGAATTTTTTCTAGTTCTTTCATACATTCATATAAAGCAGCCACACCTGCCCTATCATCTAAGGCCTTACCTGCGATTCTTTTTCCCAATAAATCTTTTACATTTCTTCTAATGGTGATAGGATCTCCTATGCTTACTAGTTCTTCTACTTTTTCCTTAGGGTATCCTATATCAATTGTCATATCTTCCATTTTTATTGCCTTATTTTGTTCTGAAGCATCTTGAAGATGGGGTGGTTTTGAGCCTATAACACCAAATAAATCTTCTACTCCATGGACTATGACTTCTTGGCCTAAAATAGTCCTTGGATCAATTCCACCTATATTTGTAAACCTAATAAAACCATTTTCCTCTATATCCTTAACCATTAGCCCAATTTCATCCATATGGGCAGCAAGCATGATTTTGATATTATTTTCCTTATCTTTATATGTACCTTTCTTCACTCCTATTACATTTCCTAATTTGTCAACTGAAACATCATCAAGATGTTCTTCGAATGCAGATATTATAGTACTTTGTAATGGATATTCATAGCCAGATATACCTTTACCATTACTTAATAGTTCTAAAAAAACTTTTGTTTCCAAATTTTACCCTCCTTTTATACTATTTTCTTATAAAAAAATGTTTTAGCTGGTTTTAATTTATACTTCTCAGGCATGATAATCTGTTCAGTACTTCCTACAAACAATATACCGTTATCATCTAGTGAGTTATAAAATTTAGAATATAATAATTCCTTTGCTTCTTCAGTGAAATATATCATAACATTTCTACAGAGTATCAAATCCATATTAGAGGGAAATCTATCCTTTAATAAATCCATTTTTCTAAATTCAACACATCTTTTTATTTCATCAGATATTTTATAGGAGTTTTCAATTTTTGTAAAAAATTTTGTCTTGAAATCCAGTGGTAAATTCTCTAAAGATTTTTCACTATATAATCCAAATTTTGCTTTATTCATTGCCTCTTCATCAATATCTGTAGCCAGTATTCTAATTTCTTTCAAGGGGAAAAATTTAGTCATCAACATGGCTAAGGAATAGGGTTCTTCACCAGTTGAACAAGCTGAACTCCAAAGGGTTAAACGGTTCTTTTTGCTTAATAGTGAAGGAATTATATCCTTTTCCAAGACCTGCCATTGATTTGGATTTCTATAGAATTCTGATACATTAATCGTCAAGTAATTTATAAATTGCTCAAGAAGAACTTTATCACTCTTTAGTCCTTGAAAATAATCGTCAAAATCCTTGAAATTATTTCTAGTTAATAGGGATTGTATACGTCTTTTCATTTGCTTTTCTTTATAGAAATTCAGGTCAATATCTATTAGCTTATTAATATTTGCCTTAAATACCTCATATTTATCCATTGAATTCCCCCTTTGTCAAAATTTGCCCCAAATGAATATAGGGCTTTAATGCTATTATACATTAAAACCCTTTCTATATTAAGCTTAATTTAATTTTTTTCTACAATATCACCAATAGTTAGTTCAACTTCTTCATTTACCTTTTGTAAACTCTCTTCATTTTCCTTTTCTTCTGCTTCTATGGCTTCTTTTAGACTTAGACTAATTTTCTTGTCTTCACCATTAATATCTATTACTTTAACTTTTATCTTATCTCCAATATTTAATACATCAGAAGGCTTGTTTACATGTTCCTTTGAAATTTGAGAAACATGAAGCAATCCATCTACTCCTTCCTTCAATCTCACAAATGCACCAAAATCTAATAGATTAACTACAGTACCTTCTACTATATCTCCTATATTCACATTATTAGAAAAAGCAACCCATGGTTCCTCTATAGTTTGTTTTAAGCCAAGGGAAATCCTATTCTTTTCCTTGTCAAAGGATAAAACCTTAACATTTACTATTTGGCCTTCTGTCACAACTTCAGAAGGGTGTTTAATTCTATTCCAAGATAAATCTGATATATGAATTAAACCATCTACTCCA
>JAAYQJ010000088.1 GCA_012519355.1 Tissierellia bacterium
ATAGTTATTCCTATATACTTAATACCATTTATGGTTAGTTAGGATGAAAGAGATAAGGGAACTTATCTCTTTTCCATTTTGTGTGATAGAATATATATATGGGTAATAATTAATAAGGATATAAAAAGGGGGCAGAATGATGGAAAATACAAAGTACCTAATAATAGGCAATGGTATTGGTGGACTATCAGCAGCAAGGGAGATTAGGAATCATGATAAAGAGGGGGATATTACCATTATAAGTAGTGAACCATACCTAACATATTATAGGCCAAAATTAACAGAGGGGATTTTCAAAGAATTTACAGTAGAGAATGTATTAGTGAACGATGAGAACTGGTATAGGGAAAAAAATATAAGAACTTTTTTAAGAACAATTGTTGAGAAAATAGATATAGATAATAATGTAGTTTATTTAGATGATAGTAGAAATATAGGGTATGAAAAGCTACTAATAGCAACAGGCAGTCGTCCTTTTATCCCACCTATTAAGGGTAAATTCAAGGAAGGAGTCTTTGCTTTAAGAACATTAGAGGGTTTATATGAATTTAAAGAATTTATAAAATCATGTAAAACTGTATCAGTAATAGGGGGAGGTCTTTTAGGTCTAGAAGCTGCTTGGTCATTAAAGCAGTTAGGTAAAGAAGTTAATGTAATTGAGTTTGCACCATATTTATTGCCTAGACAATTAGATAAGGAACTAGCCAACAAATTAGAAGAAAGGCTAAATAGTTTAGGATTAACCATTTTTACAGATTCACAGGTTGAAGAGATCTTAGGGGATGGAAAGGCCAATGGAATTAAACTAAATAGGGAAAGAGAAATTCCTACAGATGCAGTACTGGTTTCATCTGGTGTAAGGCCAAATCTTGATTTAATTAGGGACACATCTATTGAATATGATAAGGGAATAAAAGTAGATAACCACATGAGAACCAATATTGGTAACATATTTGCAGTTGGAGACGTAGTTGAAGTAGAAGGTATGGTATTAGGTCTTTGGACTGCAGCCAATGAACAGGGGAAGGTTGCAGGTGCAAATATGGCAGGGCTAGAAATGGAATACAATCAACCTAAGATATTTACCAAACTACAAATAGGAGATATAAAAGTATTTTCTGCAGGTATAATCAATGATTATGATCAAATCTATGAATATAAAGATGATGAAAAAGACATCCATCATAAGTTATTTACTAGGGATGGAATAATCAACGGAGTAATCTTATTTGGAGAGATAAAGGATATGAACAAGTTTAATAAGGCAGTGGCTTCAAAAGCTTCCATCAAGGACATATTGGAGGAAGATGACAGGTTTAAATAGACAATCACTTTAATATAATTGGAGGTAGGATTATGGATATTAAGTTTTTTGGGGCAGCAAAGCTAGTTACAGGATCAAATTACTTATTGAAGACAGATAAATACAATATACTTATAGACTGTGGTATGTTTCAAGGGAATAAAAAAATTGAAAGGCTAAATTATGAAGATTTTTACTATGACCCTAAAGAAATTGACTTTTTATTTTTGACCCATGCCCATATAGACCATAGTGGTAGAATTCCAAAATTAGTTAAGGAAGGTTTTAAGGGTCGGATAATTACAACAAACCCTACCTATGACTTGTGTAAAATTATGTTGATTGATAGTGCAAAAATTCAGGAATCAGATGTGGAGTGGGAGAATAGGAAAAGGCAAAGAGCAGGGAAGGATCCAATAGAACCTTTATATACTATGGAAGACGCAGAAAATAGCTTAAAATACTTTGAACCCTATTTTTATGGGCAAAGGATAAAGATAAATGATAGCATTCAAATTCGCTTTAGGGATGCAGGCCATATCTTAGGTTCTAGCATATTAGAATTGTGGGTTAAGGAAGACAATGAAGAGATAAAGATAGTTTTTTCTGGAGACCTAGGTATGCCCAATAGGCCTATTATTAGGAATCCAGACTATATAGATGAGGCTGATTATTTGATTATAGAATCTACCTATGGAGATACTACCCATGAAAGCTATGAGGAAAGTACTGAAAAGTTAATTGATATAATCAATAAAACTGTCCTTCGTGGTGGAACAGTTATGATTCCTTCCTTTGCAGTAGGCAGGACTCAAGAGCTTATATATCAATTAAATAAGTATTATGAGTATAATCCTAGGATAGAAGAACATATGAAAGTGCCTGTCTATGTAGATAGTCCTATGGCAGTAGATGCTACGGAGGCATTTAAAAGGAATTCTAGTAGTTTCGATGATGAAGCCAGGGAGTTAGTACTACGTGGAGATAACCCCTTTGAGTTTGAAAACTTAAGATATGTTAAAAGCCAAGAAGAATCCATGGCTTTAAATAAATATAAATTCCCTAAGGTTGTTATATCCTCTAGTGGAATGGCAACTGCAGGTAGGATTAGACACCATCTAAAGCATAACCTCTGGGATGAAAAAAATAGCCTAGTTTTTGTAGGTTACCAAGCAGAAGGAACCTTAGGTAGGATACTCTTAGATGGGAAAAAACAAGTAAAAATCCTAGGAGAAGAAATTAATGTAAAGGCAGAAATCTATGATTTAGAAGGATTTTCTGGTCATGCAGATCAACCTACCCTACTTAACTGGATAGGAAGGTTTAGGAAAAAACCTAAAAAGATATTTATTGTACATGGAGAAGAAGAACCAGCCACAGTATTATCAGAGGAGATTAATAGATTATATGGAATTGAAACTATAATACCAAATTTAGGAGATAGCTTTAATATAGTAAAAAGTGAAGTGGAATTAACTAGTAAAATAGAAATTTTACCATCTATATTAAAAGCTGATATTGAAAAAGAATTAAAAACCGCATATAATCAATTTGAGGCCCTAATAGACAAATCAAATGCTATGATGGACGATAAACTACTGACTAAAAAATATGACGAATTAAAAAATCAATTAATTGACTTGCAACATATTCTAATGGACTTAAATATTGCCATTGGAAAATAATATATACTAAGGAGGAAGTAATTTATGAAGTATTTAGTAAATAATTCTAATGACCCAAGATACAATCTGGCCTTTGAAGAATACTGTTTTAAACATTTAGACCTAAAAGAAGACTATGTAATTTTATGGATTAATGGACCTGCTATTATTATAGGAAAAAACCAAAATACCATTGAAGAAATCAATCAAGATTTTGTAAATGAAAAGGGAATTAAGGTAGTTAGGAGAATTACAGGTGGTGGTGCAGTATACCACGATTTAGGAAACTTAAACTTCAGTATTATTTCCATGTCTTCAGGTCCCGAAAAAATTGATTTTAAGAAATATAATATACCTATAGTTAAAGCTCTTGAAAAACTAGGCTTACAATGTGAATTAACAGGCCGAAATGACATAACCTTAGATGGAAAGAAATTCTCTGGTATAGCCCAATCTGTATGGAAGAAAAGGGTTTTAAACCATGGAACCATTATGTTTGATGTAGAGTTAGATGTATTATCTAAGGCATTACAAGTAAAACAGGATAAGATTGAATCAAAAGGCGTAAAATCAGTTAGAAGCAGAGTAACAAACATTAAACCATATTTAACTGTAGATGTGGATATTTATGAGTTCAGAGAAATTTTGCTTAAGAGTATATTCGAAATGGAAGGTTTAGAGCCTGAAGAACATAAATTATCCCAAGAAGACTTAGATAATATTCAAAAATTATTTGAAGAAAAGTATTCCACATGGGAATGGAATTATGGTGAGTCACCAAAGGCTAATTACAAGAATTATAAGAGATTTGATTTTGGCAGCATAGATATTAGGTTTAATGTAGTTAATGGCTTAATTACTGATATGAAGATTTATGGTGATTTCTTTGGAACTGAAGATGTTGCTTTACTTCAAGACAAATTAAATGGAGTAAGATATGAAAAAGAGGAAGTAAAGAAAGCCATAGAAAATGAGCCATTACAAAAATACTTTGGTAATATTAGCAATGAAGAATTTGTAGACTTAATGTTCCAATAATAAATGACTTAAAATTCTCAACTTGATAGTTGGGAATTTTTTATTTAGATAAATTCTTAACTATTTATTGGTAAAAGAAAAAATTAATTATATAATGTAATTATGAATCCTAATATCAATAAATAAGGAGAAGATGCATATGACAAAAATAATTCAGACAAAAAAAGATAAGTTCACAATTAGGTTTGCTGAAGAAAAAGATGTAAAACTTATACTTGATTTTATCAAGGAACTGGCAGATTATGAAAAACTATTGCATGAAGTGGTTGCCACAGAAGAGATACTTATGGACTCTATATTTGTGAGAAAGGCATGTGAAGTAATTATAGGAGAGTATGATGGAGAGCCTGTAGGCTTTGCCCTATTTTTCCACAACTTTTCAACCTTCCTAGGTAGGCCTGGAATCTATTTAGAAGACCTATACATAAGACCTGAGATGAGAGGAAGGGGATTTGGAAAAACCCTCTTAGCATTTTTAGCAAAATTAGCAAAGGAGAGAAACTGTGGTAGGTTTGAATGGTGGTGTATTGATTGGAATGAGCCTTCCATCAATTTCTATAAAAGCATAGGGGCAATTCCAATGGATGAGTGGACAGTCTACAGGGTAACTGGCCAAGCCCTAGAGGACTTAGCTAAAGAGTTTTAATATAGTTTAAGAAAATAGTAATGGGTAGGGATTTTATTATATGGTTAAGGAGAGGTGAAAATATGCATTCAAGAAAGGCGATTTCATTAGCTAATTTACCTACAAAGATTGAAAAGTTAGAGAAACTTAGCAAGGAATTAGGACAGGAAATCTATATTAAAAGAGATGACCAAACAGGTAGCGAAGTATCAGGAAATAAAATAAGAAAATTAGAATATGCAGTTAAGGAAGCCTTGGATAAGGGTTGTGATTATTTAATTACCTGTGGTGGTATCCAATCAAACCATGCTAGAGCCACTGCGGCAGTTGCAGCAAAACTAGGTATAGGAGCCTACTTAGTATTGAGGGGAGAGGAAGAAAACGAATTAGAAGGTAATTATTTCCTTGACAAACTACTTGGAGCCAAAATTAGATTTGTTACAGGAGAGGAATATAGCAATAAGCGTATGGATATTATGGAAGAAATAAAAGCAAATCTTGCAAAAGAAGGGCACAGGGCATATATTATTCCAGAAGGAGCCTCTAATGGTATAGGGTCCCTAGGCTACTGTAATGCCATGGATGAAATACTTAAACAAGAAAAAGAACTAGGAATTAAATTCGATGCTATAGCTGTAGCTGTTGGTTCTGGTGGTACTTATGCAGGCTTATATTATGCTAACCATGTAAACAATAATGATTCAGTAATTTATGGAATCAATGTTTGCAATGATGCAGACCATTTTAAAGGAAGGGTATTGGAATTATTAAAAGAAATATCTACTTACACAGGAAAAGAAATCCATGTAGGTAAGAAGGATATAGATATAATAGATGGTTATGTAGGTAAGGGTTATGCCCTAAGTAGGCAGGAGGAAATAGATTTTATTCAAAAGCTTGCAAGACAAGAAGGAGTAATACTAGATCCAGTATATACAGGAAAGGCCATGTATGGATTAGTAGGGGAAATTAGAAAGGGAAGTTTTAATAAACACAAGAATATTCTATTTATCCATACTGGGGGTATATTTGGATGGAATAGTTTTGCAAGGGCTTTAATAGAGAAATAGTTTCGAAATACATATTAAAAACCTCCTTATATTTCTTTACATTAAGTAAAGAGTATAAGGAGGTTTTCTTTATTAATTTATTGAAACTAACCTATATATCCAGCAAATACATTTATAAAGATTAGAGTAAATGTAGCAACGGCAAACCAAGCAAACCCACCTAATATCACTGGTTTTAACCCTTTAGTTAATAGTTCTTTAAATTTAATCTTAAATCCAACTCCAGCTAGGGCAGTAGAGATAAAGAACTTGGAAGCCTTGCTAAAGAAGCTAGATGCTCCATCGATACCATTGAATAAACCTAAGGTATTAAGTACAGCCATAACTAAGAAGACAATAATAAACTTAGGGAAGGATTTAACTATAGCTTGACCCATGGATACCTTCTCTTTAGAGTTACCAGATTTAGATTCTTGCCTTACAGTTAAGATTGTAAATATTACCACAATTAGTATCAACAAAGTAGTCCTAGCAAGTTTTATTGTTATTGCTAGATTTGACTCTATACCATTAAGTAGGCTATATGTTGCTTCTGAAGCAACAACACTTGAAGTATCATTTATAGCTGCTCCAGCTAAAAAACCAAATTGGTTAACTGTTAAATTAAGAGCACCTGCTAAGTATGGATACATTAAGGCTGCCAAAATATCAAATAGGAATATTGCAGCCATAGCATAGGCAATTTCAGATTCCTTTGCCTTAATAATAGAGGCTGTTGTTGCTATTGCAGTACCACCGCATATACTAGTCCCACTAGCCACTAGGGTAGATGTATTAGAAGTCAATCCTAATTTTTTACCTACAAAAGATGCAACTAAAAAGGCTATTCCCATATTCAAAAGTAGTAGGGGCATAGCTTTAGCGCCATAGCCTAGAACTTGTGTAAAATTAAGAGTTGCACCAGTTAAAACGATTCCTAAATTTAAAAATTTCTTACCTGCAAAAGAAGTACCTGCTTTAAAGTCATCATCTAGTGATGGAATAAAATTAACTATAATCATACCAATTAATAATCCCAACATAGGAGCACCAACAATTTTTTGAAGTCCTCCTAAATAAGTTGCAACCACTGCTATAATAATGCAGGTAAAGATAGCTAATAATTTTTTACTGTTCATTTTAATATGACCCCCATTCATATTATTATACTGACAATTAATATAATTATGTAGATATTACATAAAAAAATAGTGAAATTTATAACAAGTATTTGTAAAAATATAGTCCAGAAGAAAGTATCAGGATACTTTCCTCTGGAATTAATTAATAATTTATAATTATCCTAGCAAGTAGCTCCGCCACTTAAGTGTAATTCAGCATCTAATATTTCTTGTTTTCTTTCTAATACATCATCTGATAATACTTGAGCTTCAAAGTTTTCAAATCCTAGTCTTTCGATAGTTTGTGCTAGACGCTCGCCAGTTTTACCTTGTTCTCTATATACAAGTATAACTTTTTCAATTACACTCATAACTTCTTCTTCACTTGTAAATATTTTGTTTAGTGGTATACCTGGGCTTTGACGTTTACCCCACATTCCACCAAGGTAAACTTTATAGCCTGGAGTACCTTCTTCTATAGAATCAAAGTGACACTTTCCAACACAACGTCCACAGTTATTGCATGCTTCTTCATCTATTTTTAAAACTCCATCTACAACCTTAGCTGCATCCACAGGACATATGTCTTCTACAGGACAAACTGAACATCCATTACATAATTCTTCATCAAAGTTAGGTACTAATTGACCTATAATTCCTAAGTCATTTAAACCTGGTTTAACACAGTTATTTGGACATCCACCTACTGCAATTTTAAACTTATGTGGTAATTTAACATTTGCCCATCCATTAAAGAATTCTTCATGGATTTTTTCTGATAGGTCATAAGCGTCAAGTAAACCATATTGGCAAGTAGTAGCTTTACATGCAACTATTGGGCGTACTTTTGAGCCTGTTCCTCCTGTAACAAGTCCTTCTTTAGCTAAGTAGTTTCTGAAATCTTCTATGTTTTCATATGGAATACCTTGACATTCAACTGTTAATCTAGTTGTAAACAAGATATTACCATCACCATATTTTTCTGCAGCTTCTGAAATACATTGCATTTGTGCTGGACTGATTTTACCATTTACAGTGATAATTCTACCATTAAAATTATCTGTTCCTTTGTTTCTTAAAAATCCTAATGCTTTTACATCTTTTTCTTGAGCTGGTGTTACTTTTAATGTTGTCATAATTTACTTTCCTCCTTGTAAATAATTTATATATAAATTTTTATAAATCTGATTCAAAATATTTATTTTTTCAATTCATTGAAGATAGTGCCACCTTCAAGAGATAGCAGGTTTGTATATCCAAAACTTCTTAGACGTTTCTGTAACATATAGGATCTTTTACCTTTGTCACATACTAATAGTAGTTTTTCATCTTTACCATAGTCTGCTAATTCTTCATGTACTTTTGAAAGATCCATATAAGGTGCACCATCGATCTTTGGAACTATAGAGGCATCTATAAGCTTATATCCATCTGCCTTGCCTGCTAAATACTCTCTAGGTGTTATAGAATCAAACTCACCATTTATTTTGTTTAATAAAACATTTACTGTATTTGCAAAAGGATGAATGGCAGTTGAGAAAGGTGGTGCATAAGCAAAGTCTAAATCCTTAAGGTCTTCTAGACTAGCATTTAATGCGATAGCAACAACTGCCATATCAACTAATTTATCTACTACCCCTTCTCCAATAACTTGTAGGCCCAGTAATTTTTTGGTAGATTTATCTGCTATCATTTTTATTATGAACAAGGAAGCACCGGGGTAGTAATGGGCCTTATCATCTACAACAGTAGTAATAGTTTCTACATCATAACCTGCTTCCCTTGCTGCATCTTCTGTTAAACCTGTTTTTCCAACATTTAAATTAGGTAGTTTTGCTACTGCAGTTCCTAGAGCTCCACCATAGGAAAGTTTATTTCCATTTAGATTTTGTGCTAAAATACGTCCTTCAATATTAGCAGTGGATCCCATTGGAGCATATGCTGGTTTACCTGTAAGCATATTTGATACAAAGGCACAGTCACCTACAGCATATATGTCTTTAACATTAGTCTCCATTTGCTCATTGACTATAATAGCTCTGTTTGGGCTAAATTCAAGACCAGTATCAGCTAAAAATGCAGTGTTTGGGCGAATTCCTATTGAAAGAACTACTGCATCAGCTTTCATTGTACGTTTATCGGTTTTAACCTTTTCTACTTTTCCTTCTCCAAGAATAGCTTCTAATCTTGTCCCAGTAAAGGCCATTATGCCAAGCTTAGCCAAGTGTTTTTCAACATAGTTTGCTATCTCAGGTTCAAATCCAGGTAATACTTGGTCTGCCATATCTATTACAGAAACCCTAATATCTTGGGCAGCTAAGTTTTCAGCTACTTCTAGGCCAATAAATCCGCCACCTACAACAACAGCACGTTTTACATTGCCAGCTTCGATAGCTTCCCTTAATGCAATAGCATCACTTGGAGTTCTCATGAAATATACTCCCTCTAAACCTATACCTTCTAATGGTGGCTTAATTGGGTCAGCACCAGTTGCAATAACTAATTTATCGTATGTATAGGTTGAAGTTTCATTGGTTTTAAGATCTAAGGCTTCAACACTCTTCTCTGAAGGGTTAACCTTAGTTACTTCAACTTCTGTTAATACTTCTACGCCAGTTAAACTAGCAAAGCTCTCTGGTGTGTTGACTATCAAATCCTCTTTATTTTCAATTACATTTCCTACATAATAAGGTAGACCACATCCTGCATAAGATATATCTTTACCCTTAGTCAATATAGTGACTTGATAATCATAATTATCACGTTTCAGTTTTGCAGCTACTTTAGTACCGGCAGCTACACCTCCTATAATAAGGACCTTCATTTTTTCACACTCCTTGTATTGTAAAATTATTATCAATGTACTTAGTATAATATAGCATTTGTTAAAAAAATAATAAAATGATATAATCTTATATGGATTATAGGTAAAACCTATTAACAATTAAAATAATATATTTAGAGTGGGGTGTAGTATTTGACAATTAGACATTTGAAGATATTTATTGAAGTAGCAGAATCTGGGAAAATGACAGTAGCAGCAGAAAAACTTTTTATTTCTCAGCCTACAGTGAGTCAAGCAATCAGAGAATTAGAAGAACATTATGGAGTATTATTATTTGAGAGGCTTAATAGGAAACTTTACATTACAGATGCAGGTAAAAAGTTATTATCCTATGCAAAAACTGTGGTAAGCCAGTTTGACACCTTAGAAGAGAAGATGTTTAGTTTGAATAAGATTGAGAAAATTAGAATAGGTGCCACAGTAACTGTAGGAGAATGTGTCCTAAGTGATATAATAAATAGGTTAAGGAATGAAAACCCTAAATTTAAAATCTATTCCTATGCCAATAATACAGAAATTATAGAGGAAAAACTATTGAATGGGGAAATAGATATAGGAATTGTAGAGGGAAAAGTTAAGAGTAATGATTTAATTGTTATTCCAGAGATAAGAGATCGCTTGGTTTTAATTTGTGGTGCCGACCATCCATTTGCCAAAAGAAAGTCAGTTAATATAAAGGAACTAAATGACAAAGAATTTGCAATGAGAGAAAAGGGCAGTGGAACCAGAGAATTATTTGAAGACTACATGATAAAAAATGGAGTAGACATAAGAATAGCATTTGAAGGAAATAGTCAAGAAGCCATTAAAAGAGAGGTTATGAGAAATAACTATCTAGCTTGTGTATCAGTTTGCTTAGTAGAAGAGGAGGTAAAGGAGTCCAAGATACACATAATAGAAAACTTGGATGGAGAGTGGAACAGGCATTTTAGTGTAGTCTACCATAAGGATAAGATCATGACAGAAGGGATGAAGGCTTTAATTAAGATCATAGAGGGTTACGAAAATTTACCAACTAAGCTGGAATGTAATTCATGTAAATTAATAAAATAGGCCTACTGAGGGATTAGTAGGTTTTTTTATGGATATTATAGGTATTACCTATGAAGGTCATAGTATATTTTTAATTTTAATTACTAGGCACAAATGTTATTATATGATATGCAAGAATGTAAAATAATTAACAATGCATTAAAATTATAAGCAAAATGGAGGTTTAACATGTTTAGAAGAAGTAACTACTTAATTTTATTATTAATTTTAGCAATGTTCGTAACAGTAGCTTGTTCCAAGGAAGCTAGTCAAGTAGACAATAGTCATGTAGACTTAGAAGATAATGCAAGCTATTATACTTTTACAGATGCTTTAGATAATACAGTTGTATTAGAAGAAGCTCCAAAAAGGGTAGTGTCCTTAGTTGGATCCTATGCTGAAACTTGGAAGTTAGCAGGCGGGGACCTAGTAGGGGTTACAGATGATGTGGTTAGTGAAAAAAGATTTGAATTAACAGATGATATAAAGATTGTAGGTACAATAAAAGAACCTAACGTGGAGGAAGTTTTATCCCTTTCACCTGATTTTGTACTACTTTCACCTGATGTGGAGAACCATATTAAGATTAGTGATATACTGAAAAATGCCAACATCCCCCATGCCTTTTTTAAGGTGGAGTACTTTGATGGATATCTACATATGCTTGATATATGTACTGATATAACAGGCAATAAGGACCTATATGAAGAAAACGGCTTAAGAGTCCAAGAAGAAATAAATGATATTCTATCTAAGATTGATACCACAAAGAACCCATCAGTATTATTCGTTCGTGCTTTTTCA
>JAAYQJ010000089.1 GCA_012519355.1 Tissierellia bacterium
GATTACAGAGGATTATAAAGGAAAAGATTTAATATTAGTAGGCATATTAAAAGGTGCTGTAATATTTATGTCTGATTTAGTAAGAAATATTAAAATGCCAATTGGTATGGATTTTATGGCTGTTTCCAGCTATGGAAGATCTGCAACTTCCACTGGAGAAGTTAGGATAATTAAAGATTTGGATTCAAGTGTTGAAAACAAGGATATCCTTATTGTAGAGGACATTATAGACACTGGATACACTTTAGCATACTTAACAGATAATATAAAGAAAAGAGGTGCTAATTCAGTTAAAGTATGCACTCTTTTAGATAAGCCAGAGAGAAGAAAAGTCGATGTACCAGTTGATTATCTAGGTTTTGAAATACCTGATGAGTTTGTAGTAGGATACGGTTTAGATTATGCTGAAATAGGAAGAAACCTTCCTTATGTGGCAGCTTTAAAGGAAGAAGTTTATAATAAATAGTGGGATGTTGAAAAAAATATCAATAAATGTTATAATCAAAAGATATTATCTACCCATAAGTGAAGGGAGGACTTGTATTGAGAAGATTTTTTAAAGGAATTAGTGTGTATCTACTAATAGTTATACTAATAATGCTCCTTGTAAGAACATTAGGCAATGACGTAGAACAAATTGTTTCAATAAATGTAACCGATTTAGTAGAACATTTAAGTGAAGATAGAGTTAAAAGTATAGAGCTTGTTGGTAGAGAAGCAACAGGAGAATTAAGGGATGGTACTAAATTCACTACTATTCTACCACATCAGATGGAAGAAACTTTCTATGATAATTATTTAAAGGATAAAGTAGATAGTAAAGAGCTTGATTTAAGTTCCGATTATGAACCCACTACCCCTATTTGGGTAAGTGCAATACCAACTGTACTAATGATTCTAGTCTTTGTAGTATTCTGGTTTGTTTTTATGCAACAATCACAAGGTGGCGGAGGAAAGGTAATGTCCTTCGGCAAATCTAGGGCAAGGTTGCATAAACAAGATGATGGTAAGGTTATTACCTTTACTGATGTAGCAGGTTTGGAAGAGGAAAAGGAAGAATTAAAAGAGATAGTTGACTTTTTAAGGTCTCCTAGAAAATATATAGAAATTGGTGCAAGAATACCTACAGGTGTTTTACTAGTAGGGCCTCCAGGAACAGGTAAGACTTATTTAAGTAAGGCTGTTGCTGGTGAGGCGGGTGTACCATTCTTTACCATATCCGGTTCCGATTTCGTAGAGATGTTTGTTGGAGTTGGGGCTAGTAGGGTAAGGGACCTTTTTGAACAAGCTAAGAAGAACGCACCATGTATAGTTTTTATAGATGAGATTGATGCTGTAGGTAGGAGCAGAGGTGCAGGTCTTGGTGGTGGCCATGATGAAAGAGAGCAAACACTGAATCAATTACTAGTTGAAATGGATGGTTTTTCAACAAATGAAGGTATAATAGTAATGGCAGCTACCAATAGGGCTGATATATTAGACCCAGCCTTGCTTCGTCCTGGCAGGTTTGATAGAACTATTTATGTTGGCTTACCAGATGTAAGAGGTAGGGAGGCCATATTAAAAGTTCATACGAGAAATAAACCTTTAGATGAAGATGTAGACTTGCAAGTAATAGCAAAAAGAACACCAGGTTTTTCACCAGCTGATTTGGAAAACCTAGTAAATGAAGCTGCCTTATTAACTGCAAGACATAATCTAAAGACTATACCAATGCACTTAATAGAAGAGGCATCCATAAAGGTGCAAGCAGGTCCTGAAAAGAAATCTAAGGTAGTAAGCGATAAGGAAAGAAGGCTTACTGCCTACCATGAAGCAGGCCATGCAATTACTTCAAGGTTGACACCTGATACTGACCCTGTCCACATGGTTACAATAATTCCAAGAGGTATGGCTGGTGGCTTTACAGCATATATACCTGAGGAAGACAGAAACTTTGTAACTAAAAAACAAATGGAAAGTAGGTTAATAACCCTTCTTGGTGGTAGGGCAGCTGAAGCCTTAGTATTAGGAGATATAAGCACTGGAGCTCAAAATGATATTGAAAGGGCTACTAAAATTGCCAGATCCATGGTTACTCACTATGGTATGAGTGACAAACTTGGGCCTATGACCTATGGTACAGATGATGAAGAAGTATTCGTAGGTAGAGATTTTGGTAGAACAAGAAACTACAGTGAAGATGTGGCTGCAGCCATAGATAGGGAAATGAGACAATTAATAGATACAGCATATAATAAGGCTGAAAAATTGTTAAAAGATAATATGGATAAGCTTCATAGAGTTGCTGAAGCACTACTTGAAAAAGAAACTCTAACTGGAGTAGAATTCGAAGAGATATTCCAAGGAGCTTAATGAAGATAAAACTTTATTGAAGGCCAAAACCCAGTATTAATGGATTAAGATTCCATTGATGCTGGGTTATTTTTTATTAAGTATGCAAAAAAATTACTGGATGTGATATAATAAATTAGCTAAATAGTAAGAAATGGGAGGAATAAATTTGGAACAATTATTAGCAGGCATAAAAAATTTGGAGTTTAATCAAGTACTTATGTTTGTAATTGGTGGTGTACTTATTTACTTGGCAATAAAGAAGGATTATGAGCCAATGTTATTATTGCCAATAGGTTTTGGAGCAATCCTAACCAACTTACCAGTCATTCCAGGTATCCCAGGCATAGCAAGTGATGAAGGAATCTTAGGGATACTTAGAAATGCAGGGATTTTAAATGAATTATTTCCAGCTTTAATCTTCGTAGCCGTTGGAGCAATGATTGATTTTACCCCATTACTTCAAATGCCATCTATGTTATTCTTTGGAGCTGCAGCACAATTTGGAATATTTATGACAATTATATTTGCTTATTATTTAGGATTTGATATTAAAGAAGCAGCCTCCATTGGTATTATAGGGGCAGCAGATGGACCAACATCCATATTTGTGGCTACCCGGTTTGCAAAACATTTGCTAGGACCAATATCTGTAGCTGCCTACTCCTACATGTCCTTAGTACCTATGATTCAACCTATAGTTATAAAGGCACTTACTACAAAGAATGAAAGAAAGATAAGGATGGAATACAAGGAAGTAAAAGTATCAAAAATAGTAAAGATAATATTCCCAATAGCAGTTACAATAATTGCAGGGATTATAGCTCCTATGTCTGTTACATTAATTGGATTTTTAATGTTTGGTAATCTTATTAGGGAATGCGGTGTATTGGAGAGATTATCTCAATCAGCCCAAAACGAATTAGCCAACTTAGTAACTTTACTTCTAGGTATTACCATTGGATCTACTATGACAGCAGAAGCCTTTATTAACTGGGATACATTATTAATTATGGGACTTGGCTTAGTTGCCTTTATATTCGATACAGCAGGTGGAGTATTATTTGCTAAGTTCTTAAACTTATTCGTAAAGAAAAAATACAACCCAATGGTTGGAGCAGCAGGTATTTCTGCTTTTCCAATGTCAGCTAGGGTAATTCAAAAATTGGCTAAGGAAGAAGACCCTACAAACTTTGTTTTAATGCAGGCAGTGTCTGCCAATGTTGCAGGGCAAATAGGTTCCATTATAGCAGGTAGTATGGTACTAGCGTTGTTATCTTAATCTTAGGAGGGCTTATATGGATAGAGTTTTAATAGAACTATTGATATTTGGCATGGGAACAACATTTATTGTCCTTATAATGTTCTATTTTTTAGTAAAAATATTGGTTAAAGTTTTTTCTAACAGATAAATAAAATAAAAGTTCATAACTTAGGTCAATAACACTAATTTATAAAC
>JAAYQJ010000090.1 GCA_012519355.1 Tissierellia bacterium
AACAATATCCAATATTATAGGTTATTTACATATAAAAAAACCAATGGTACAAATCCCACTGGTTTATAATTGGTGCGGGAGAGAGGACTTGAACCCCCACGTCAATGACACTAGATCCTAAGTCTAGCGCGTCTGCCAGTTCCGCCACTCCCGCATGAAAAGTAATTTTTTTGCTTACCTTTCAATTATAACATGTTATTTGTACTTGTCAATATTTTTTATAAGATTTTTTTTATAGTTCCCCCACCAATTACTAGATCCTTATCATAAAAAACAATTGATTGCCCCTTAGTAATTGCCCTTTGGGGTTCTTGAAATTCAACTAAAACGCCATTCTCATAAGGCCTTACAATAGCCTTTGATTCCTTCATAGAATATCTAATTTTTGCAGTTACTTCCATATTGTCAGGTAATTTGTCATAGGGGATAATATTTATATCATCTGCATAGAGTTTTGTCTTAAATATATCTTTTTCATCACCCAGTACTATCTCATTTTTTTCTGGTCTTATTTCCTTAACAAACATCCTCTTACCTAGTGCAATACCTAGGCCCTTTCTTTGACCTATTGTATAATAAACTATCCCTTTATGTCTACCCAAAACCTTTCCATCTTTATCAACAAAATTTCCAGCTTTTACTTTTTCTGGAACCCTATTCTTAATAAAGTTACCATGGTCATCGTCTGGGATGAAGCAAATCTCTTCACTATCAGGTTTGTTATGAACATCAAGATTTATCTTTTCTGCAATTTCTCTTACCTTATCCTTAGAATATTTTCCAAGGGGCATTAAGGTGTGTTCCAGTTGGTATTGGGTCATTCCATATAAGAAGTAGGTCTGGTCCTTTCTAGTATCTAAAGACCTTTTCATTAAATACCTATTAGTAGCTAAGTCCTTTTCTATGCTTGCATAGTGACCAGTAGCCACATAGTCTGCCCCTAAAGACTTGGCCTTTTTTAAGAATTCATCAAATTTAATATATTTATTGCAGGCCACACAAGGATTAGGAGTCCTTCCATTTATATATTCATCTACAAAATAATCGATTACCTTTCTTTCAAAAACATCTCTAAAGTTCATAACATAATGGGGTATGTTTAAATCCTGTGCAACCTTTCTTGCATCGTATACAGAGGAAATGGAACAGCATCCACCATCCCTTTCATCATATATATCATTATGGGGAATTACGCTCATAGTTATACCTATAACCTCATATCCTTCTTCTTTAAGAATATAAGCAGCAACTGAGCTATCTACCCCACCACTCATGCCTAGTACTACCTTCTTCTTCATCGCATATTCCTTTCTAAAATGTTATTATTATACCTCCTTCATTGGCATAGGAGGTACTTAAACCAGCTTGTTTTACTAATATAATGTCTTTAAATTTATATCTTTTTTGTATCTCTCTCTTTAGTTCCTCTGCCCTTTCCAAGGCATTGGCATGGGATATGGCTAGTATTTTTTCTTCCAGTTTCTCACCGGTTTCTCCTATTAATTCAACTAGTCTTCTAAAGGCCTTCTTTGTTCCCCTTACATTTTCCACCAATTTAATAGTGCCATCTTCCTCACCCATAATAGGCTTTAGGTTTAAAACATTGGCTATTAATCCCTTAGTTCTCGAAATCCTTCCATTTTTTATTAGATTGTCTAAACTTTCTAGGATGAAAAATGTTTTCATTTCTTTTATATACTTTTCTACCTTTTCAACAATCTCCATATGGGCAAGTTTTTCTTCTATTAGTTCATGGATTTTTATTGCTACCAAGGTTTCTCCTACACTTGCTGATTTAGAATCGAATACATGAATAAATTTATTCCCTTCCTCTTCCTTTGCCATGTTTTTTGCCAATACTGCAGAATTATATGTTCCACTTAAGTTTGCAGATATGGTTACTACGAAAATATAATCTGCATCTGTAGATTTATACTCTTCTGCAAAGTCTCCTGGCGAAGGGCAGGAGGTCCTAATAGGATTTGGACTCTTCTTCATTGCATCTATTAGTTCCATTGTATCTAGGTTTTCATCGTCTATAAAGCTTTTCTCATCTACATCAATTTTAAATGGAACTAGGCCAACTTTAAGCTTGTCTTTCAGCTCCTCATTTAAATCACAGCTACTATCAGCTATAATTTTATACTTCATTTCATCACCTCGTAAATTTAAGTATTAATCCCTATTCGCTCTTCAATAAACTTAGCCAAGTCAGATGCAATATCTAAAAGCCCTATATCTTCCTTTGCTTCTATCATAACCCTAACTAATGGCTCTGTTCCTGAAGGTCTAATAACTACCCTCCCCTGTCCTTTGAACAGTTTTTCTACTTCTTTTATTTTCTCTACTATCTCTTGGTTTTCATTATATTTATTCTTTAATTCATTTTTGACCTTTGCATTTACTAGTACTTGTGGAAAGTCTGTCATTAGCCTATTTAATTGGGACATTGGTTTGCCAATTTCTTTCATGACCTTTAGTAAATAGAGTCCTGTAGCCAAACCATCCCCTGTAGTATTTAGGTCTAAGAATATTATATGCCCTGATTGTTCTCCACCAAGTACATAATC
>JAAYQJ010000091.1 GCA_012519355.1 Tissierellia bacterium
TGAAAAATGAATTGACAGCTGATGAGAAATTTAGAAGCATGACTGAAGAACCTGTTGAAAAACTAGTTATAGGCTTGGCTGTACCAACGACAATTAGTATGCTTATATCTTCAATATATAATATGGCGGATACTTTTTTTGTTAGTCAAATAAGTACAAGTGCATCTGGTGCAGTGGGAGTTGCATTTCCTTTAATGATGATTATACAAGCCTTAGGGTTTACTTTGGGAATTGGTTCGGGGAACTATATTTCTAGGCTTCTTGGTCAAAAAAACAGGGATTACTCATCAAAAGTGCTTGCCACAGGCTTCTTCACATCTCTTATCTTAGGAACCATACTTGCTATTCTAGGACTAATATTTTTAGATCCATTAGTTTATGCTCTAGGGGCCACAGAAACTATTGCGCCTCATGCTAAAGCATATATCCGATATATTTTAATAGGTATGCCTTTTATGACAGCGTCATTTGTATTAAATGGAACCCTCCGTTTTCAAGGTAGTGCTTTTCACGCAATGATAGGTATTACAGTAGGGGGAGTCTTAAACATAATTCTAGATCCAATATTTATTTTTACATTTAATATGGGAACTGGAGGAGCTGCATTAGCTACAATTATTAGCCAATTTATAAGCTTTTTGATATTATATTTCAATTCAAATGCTGGTTCAAATATAAAAATTAGGCTTAAGGACTTTACTCCAACATGGGAAGTATACAGAGAAATATTAAGGGGTGGTATGCCATCCTTATATCGTCAGGCACTTGGTAGTGTGGCCATGATTGTTCTTAACTTGAGTGCTGGTATTTATGGAGATGCTGCCATTGCAGCAATGTCTATAGTAGGTAGGATTATATTTTTTGCAATATCAATTATGCTTGGGATAGGCCAAGGATTCCAACCTGTCTGTGGATTTAATTATGGTGCTAAACTATATGATAGAGTATTAAGAGCATTTTATTTTACTACTAAAATTTCTATTGCAGCTTTACTAATATTAGCTATGATTTCTTTCATAGGGGCAGAAAAAATTATTACAGTTTTTAGAAAAGAAGATTTAGAAGTTATTAGTATAGGAACTGGTGCCTTAAGACTTCAAAGTTTGTCATTGCCTTTTGCAGCATGGGTCATCATGGTGAACATGCTAACTCAGACAATAGGAAAGAGTAGGGAAGCATCATTACTAGCAATTGGACGGCAAGGATTGTTCTTTATTCCAATAGTATTAATTCTGCCAAGAACAATAGGAATCTTAGGATTGCAACTTAGCCAACCTTTATCGGATATCTTTACATTTTTATTTGCAGTATATATTAGTAAAAATGTACTAAGTGAATTAAAGGCCTTAGAAGAGGAACAAGAAGCTAAGACCATATGAAATTAAATACAAAGATAGGATATAATAATTCCTATCTTTGTATTTTCTTCTGCTTACCTTTTCTAAATTATCTCGACTTGTTTTTATTAATAACAATTCTAATATCTTCGTAACTTATTTCTTCTGGCAGCAAGTCCTTAATCGGTTTAAACTTTTCAACTCCTACTTGATTTATAGCTGATAGTATTTTTTCTTCCTTTTCAGCATTATCAATAA
>JAAYQJ010000092.1 GCA_012519355.1 Tissierellia bacterium
AGCTTATCTGATAGGTCCATACCGTCTATAAAAGCCCTGCCTAAGATTTTATCTAAGGCATTATGCCTTCCAATATCTTCTTCAAAAATTAGTATATCAGATTTAGTACATAGGGCACAACTATGGACTCCACCAGTACTTAAAAATAATTCTGATTTCCGGTTAAATTCCCTCATTAAGGCCTTTATTTCTTCAATCTTTATATCTAATGGCTTTTCTATTTTCTTGGATTTAAAGGAGTCTAGTACATTGTAAAAAAGAGTACCTTTTCCGCATCCTGATGTTATGGTCCTTTTCCCTTGTAGCTTTTCGGCTAATAGCTTTTTCTCCCTTACATTTACATAAGCTAGTCCCTTTTCTTCATCTATATATATTTTTTCTATATTAGCTAGATTATCTATTAAGCCCTCAGAGTACAAGAATCCTATAGTTAGGTCTTTAAGGGACTTTGGACTACATAGAAGTGTTATTATTTCCTTATCATTTAAAAAGATAGTAAAGGGATATTCTATGGCTAGAATATCCTCTTCCTCCTTGGTGTTTTCTCCCTTAATCCTCAGTATATTTACTTCTTTAGTAGGTTTCAATTCTATCACCTTACATTTACTAGGTTTTCTAGATACTTATCTAAATCCTCCCTAGTATTTAGATTTAAAAACATATCCCAATTTGGACTAAATTCCCTAGCCTTACTTTCCTCAATATAGTTGATGTTTAATTTTTTCAGTAATGAATTTATAGACCTCATATTAAAATTCAAATGATTCTCTATATCCTCAACTATGCCTTTGGAGTAAAAACTGCTAAAGGGTTCAATCCATTCTCCAAACTTAGTTACACATCCATCTACATCCTTACCTTCTATGGTAGACTTCATAAACCTTACATACTCTAAATTAATATTTGGCATATCACAAGCAACCACAAAGGCGTATTGGGAGGATGCAAGGCTAAGACCTGCGTGAATACCACCTAAAGGTCCTATATTTTCAATTATGTCTGAAGTTATCTTGTGACCAAGGCCAATATAGTATTGTGGCTTATTGGTAACTATTATTATTTCATCAAACTCTTCCCTTAGCTTAAGAGTAAGGGAATCCATTAGCCTTCTTTCATTTATCTTCAAAAATTGCTTGTCAAAGCCCATTCTAGAGCTTTTTCCACCTGCCAGTATTATAGCTGTACCAAATCTATTCATGAGATCACCACATTTCCTACTTCTTTGCACAATCATGGGCTTTATCAGTTAATATTTCTAATCCATGATGAACACTATCTAATATATAATCTAAAGCTTCCTTTACAGCCTTGGGGCTACCGGGTAAATTGATAATTAAGGTTTTGTTTCTAATTCCTGAAACTGCCCTAGATAACATTGCCCTTGGTGTAATACTAAGGCTATAGTATCTAATAGCCTCAGCTATCCCATTGGCCATTCTATCACAGGCTTTTATCGTTGCCTCAGGTGTCACATCCCGGGAAGAAAAACCTGTTCCTCCAGTTGTCAATATTAAATCTACCTTTAAGTCATCTGCCATATATATGATTTCCTTTAATATGGCATCTTCTTCATCAGGAACTATAACCTTTCGCTCTAGCTTATAATCTTTAGCTTCCACTATTTCAGCTATAATTTCACCAGATTTATCTTCCCTTTCTCCTGCAAAACCCTTATCTGATGATGTAATTATGCCTACCTTAAACATGAGATTACCTCCATACTTAACTGATTTTCTCCAGCCTTACTGCTGCTACTTTCAGTTCGGGTATTTTTGCTATTGGGTCTAGGGCAGTATTTGTAAGATAGTTTGCTGCACCTTCTGCAAAATGGAATGGCATAAACAATACTTCTTCTCCGATTATGTCTGTGATCCTAGCTGCTACTTCTACTTCCCCTCTTCTGGAAATTAATCTAACCATATCCCCATCTTTTATACCTAACTTGTTTGCAGTGACCTCGTTGATTTCAACATAATTATTTGATGCCTTTTTATTTAAACCTTCTACTCTTCCAGTCATAGTCCTTGTATGGTAATGATAAAGTATTCTTCCAGTGGTCAATGCAAAAGGATACTCCCTATCAGGCATTTCTGCACTATCCACTTGTTCTGCTGGCATAAATAATCCTTTACCTCTAGTGATACCAGTTTTGTGAAGGTACTTTGTACCAGGATGGTCTTTATTTGGACAAGGCCATTGGATACCCATCCTATCCTCTAACCTATTGTAGTCAACTCCACCATAGGAAGGGGTTAGGGAGGCTATTTCATCCATAATATCTGATGGGTTAAAGTATTTTTTCTTGTATCCAAGCAAATTCATCAACTCAACTAATATTTTCCAATCTGCCTTAGACTCCCCTGCAGGCTCTATTGCCTTTCTCACTCTTTGGACCCTTCTCTCTGTATTAGTGAAGGTCCCATCCTTTTCAGCAAAGGAGGCTGCTGGAAGGACTACATCTGCCAATTCACAAGTTTCTGTAAAGAATATGTCTTGAACTACAAGGAAATCCAAATTATTTAAGGCTGCTCTAACATGGTTAATATCAGGGTCAGATACCATAGGATTCTCACCCATTATATACATTAACCTAATATTCCCTTTTTCAGCTTCATTTAACATTTCGGAAACAGTAAGACCTGGTTTCCTTGACAACTTAGCATTCCAAGCCTTTTCAAATTTTTCTGCTGCTTCCTCCTTAAATACCTTTTGATAACCTGGATAATCAGATGGAAGTCCACCCATATCACAGGCACCCTGTACATTGTTTTGACCCCTCAGAGGATTCACTCCTGCTGATTCTTTACCAACATTGCCGCATAATAAGGCAAGGTTAGATACGGACATAACTCCATTGGTACCTGTAGTATGTTGAGTTACTCCCATGGTGTAATATACACCAGCTTTTTCTGCTTCCCCATATAAGGTAGCTGCCTTAATTATATCTTCAGCCTTAACACCGCAGATTTCTGCTACCCTTTCAGGAGTATATTCCTTCACTAGTTTAGCTAATTCTTCATAGTTTTCAGTATTCTTTTCAATAAATTCTTTATCTTGTAATCCCTTTTCAATGATTACATGCATTAAACCATTTAATAAGGCTATGTTAGTTCCTGGTTTTAATTGTAAAAATACATCAGCATATTCTGCCAGTTCAATCCTTCTTGGATCTGCTACTATTAGTTTTGCACCTTTTTTCTTGGCCTGTTTCATAGTAGCACCAATGATTGGATGGTTTTCTGTAGTATTGGACCCAATTACAAACATAAGATCAGTATTTAAAATTTCTTCAATGCTATTTGTCATGGCTCCACTACCTAAGGTTGTTGCAAGACCTGCAACAGTAGAAGCATGTCAGAGGCGTGCACAGTGGTCTACATTATTAGTCCCTATAACTGCTCTAAATAGCTTTTGGAACAAGTAGTTTTCCTCATTTGTACAACGGGCTGATGTAAGCCCTGCAAAAGCTTCTGGTCCATACTTCTCCTTAGTATCCTTTATTTTGGATACTATTAGTCTATATGCTTCATCCCAAGTGGCTTCCACAAATTCTCCATTTTTCTTGATCAAGGGTTTTTTCAACCTGTCTGGATGGTTGATAAATTTATATCCAAACTTACCCTTTACACATAGAAGTCCATTGTTAAGTCCGTCGAAGGCTGGCTCTACTCCAACTACTTGATTGCCCTTTACCAATAAATCCATTTGGCAACCAACTCCACAATAGGAGCATGTAGTTCTAACTTGCTTTGTTTCCCAATATCTAAACTTAGTTTTTGTCTTTGGAAGCAAGGCTCCAACAGGGCATACTGACACACAGTTTCCACAGGATACGCACTTAGAGTTTTCTAAGCCTTGGTTAAAGGGTGTTGCTACTATAGTATTAAAACCTCTATCTTCAAATCCTATAGCATTTGTACATTGTAACTCATCACATACCCTAACGCATAGGCCACATAAAATACACTTATTAGGATCGTAGGAATAAAAATGATTTGAATCATCTTTTTCCTTGCTTCTCTTTTCACCTATATAAGTTCCATCTACTAGTCCATATTCATAGGCATAGTCCTGTAGTTTACAATTCCCTGACTTTTCACAAGTAAGACATTCCATTGGGTGATTTGATAGTAATAAATCTAATACATCTCTTCTACCATTCATTACCTTAGAATTATTTGTATATACTACCATCCCATCTCGGACCTTTGTAGTACAAGATGTTACTAGGTTTTTTCCGCCTTCAACTTCAACTAAACACATTCTACAAGCCCCATAGGGAGCTAGCCTTTCATCATGACACAAGGTAGGTATTTCAATTCCTACTTCTCTACATACCTGTAGAATGGTCTTATCTACTTCCACCTCATATCTATTACCATCTATGGTCACATGAACCATACTTCTCAACTCCTAGCTTCTTATTTTTCTCCCTTGTTTTCCAACCTGTCAATTTTCTCCATTATGTCTGCTATGCTTATAGCCTTAGCCCAGCTACTTTCAACAAATTTATTTCCAATCTTCCTATATGGCTTGTCAGGATTATCTAAGTGCATTAACTCTGTAGTCAACCTACCCTTTAGGCATAGGGGCCTTCCATTAGATGGGGCCTTAGCCCTTACGGCAAGTTTTTTGCCCTTTTTAGATAATACTTCAAATTCACAACCATAGGCACAAACTTTACAATCTACTGTTTTTACTTCTGCATCCCAAACCCTAGTTTTGCCCATTAACCTTTTATCTAACAAGGCTCCAACTGGACAAGCTACTACACACCTGTTACAGGATACGCATTTGGAAGTCTCAAAGGACTTATCTAAGTCTAAGACTATTCTTGTATCATAGCCCCTATCAGCAAAGGATAGGACCTGCCTTTCTTCCACTTGACTACAAGTTCTTACGCATTTTCCGCATAAGATACATTTACTATCATCCTTTAATATATATGGGCTGGAGGTATCAATTAGTTTTGGCCTCATAGCCCCATCATGTTCTCTAAATTTCACATCATATCTATAGGCATATTCTTGTAATAAGCATTCTCCTGCTTTTTGACAAGTTAAACAATCATTTGGATGGCTATCTAATAAGAGTTGTAAAACATCCTTTCTAGCCTTTACCACCTTTTCAGTCTCCGTGTTTACAACCATACCCTCCCTAACCTTAGTAGAACAAGAGGTTTCAAGTTTTCTGCTTCCTTCTATTTCCACTAAACATAGTCTACAAGCTCCTACCACCTCTAGATTAGGATCATAACATAGGGCTGGTATATCTATACCTAGTTCCCTAGCAGCTTGAATTATACTATAATTTTCTGGTACAGTTACTCTCTGTCCATCTATAGTAAGAGTTACATTTTTCATATATTTTCCTCCTATCTAGTTATTACTGCGCCAACAGGACATACTTCCATACAAGTACCACATTTAATACATTTTTCTGTGTCTATAACGTGTCTTTCCTTTACCTTTCCACTAATGCAGGAAACAGGACAATTTCTAGCACATTTTGTACATCCTATACATGCTTCAGTAATATAGTATTCTAGCAGGGCTTGACAGGAACCAGCAGGACATTTTTTATCCATAATGTGGGCTATATATTCATCCCTGAAATAATGTAAGGTACTAGTAACTGGATTTGATGCTGTCTGTCCTAGTCCGCAAAGAGAAGCAGAGCTTATGGTTTCTGCTAAGGATTCCAATCTTTCAATATCCTCTTCTACTCCATTCCCACCGGTGATTCTCTCTAGTATCTCTAACATCCTCTTTGTACCTTCCCTACAAGGAACACATTTACCACAGGATTCATCTACTGTAAAGTCTAAGAAGAACCTTGCTATATCTACCATACAATCTGTTTCATCCATTACAACCATTCCACCAGAACCCATGATTGAACCTATCTTTGCCAAGGATTCAAAATCTACTGGTGTGTCTAATAAATCAGCTGGTATACAACCACCTGATGGTCCGCCAGTTTGTATAGCTTTAATGGCCTTATCATCAGCAACTCCGCCACCAATATCAAAAACTATTTCCCTTAGGGTCATACCCATAGGTACTTCAACAAGTCCAGATTCCTTTACCTTTCCAACTAGGGCAAATACCTTGGTTCCTGGAGATTTTTCAGTTCCTATGCTTCTAAACCATTCTGCACCTTTTTGATATATTATAGGTACATTGGCTAAGGTTTCAACATTATTTATTATAGTAGGTTTTCCCCATAGACCCTTGTGGGCAGTCCTATGGACTTTTACCCTAGGCATGCCTCTTTTACCTTCTATAGACTCCATAAGAGCTGTTCCTTCACCACAAACAAAAGCTCCAGCTCCAAGTCTAAGTTCTATATCAAAAGAAAAATCAGTACCAAAAATATTCTTACCTAATACTCCATATTCCTTAGCTTCCTCTATGGCTTTTTTAAGTGTCTTTACTGCTAAGGGATATTCTGCCCTAACATATATAAATCCTTGGTCTGCACCTACTGCATATCCAGCAATAGCCATACCTTCAAGGACTGAATGAGGATCACCCTCAAGTATAGACCTATCCATAAATGCTCCTGGGTCTCCCTCGTCTGCATTACAAATTATGTATTTCTTATCTGAGTCGTATTTGAAGGCTTCGTTCCATTTTCTTCCCGTTGGGAAACCTGCCCCACCTCTACCTCTTAAGTTTGACTCCATCATTATATTGATAACTTCTTCTGGAGTCTTTTCAAAGAGGATTTTTCCTAATGCTGAATAGCCATCAAGGGCAATATATTCATCAATACTATCAGGGTTTATGATTTCACAGTTTCTTAGGGCTAGCCTAACTTGTTTTTTATAGTAGTCTCCTTTGAGAACTATACTTCCATCTTCTCTTATTTCTGTTTTATCTTCCTTTTTTAATCTCTCTTCTAATAAAGGTCTAGTCCTTTCCTTAATTTCTCTTAATTTTTCTAAGGTCATCATTTTTCTACACCTCTAACTATCTATATTTTTCAATTATTCCTTTTATATCTTCAACCTTTAACTTACCATAGGTTTCATCATTAACATTTATTACTGGTGCTAATCCACAAGCTCCTATACACCTAGTTGGAGTTATGGAAAATTTTAAATCAGGTGTTGTACCACCACTTTTAATACCTAAAACCTTTTCTAACTCCTCTAATATCTTCTCAGCACCTTTTACATAGCATGCTGTCCCAAGGCATACGGAAATATTATTCTCTCCCTTAGGTACAAAAGAAAATTGAGAATAAAAAGTTGCAACTCCGTATATTTCTGCCATAGGAATATTAAGCTCACTAGATATTAACTCTAAAATCTCTACAGGTAAGTAGCGAAACTTCTCCTGCGCCTCTTGAAGGACTGGCATTAAAACACCAGGCTTGTCCCTATTTTCATCGATAAAGTGCATGAATTCTTGTATGAGTTCTTTATTTTTTTCCATATCAAATTTAAATTCCATATTTACCCTCCTTTTTGTTCTATTTGAAAATAGACAGCATATAGATTATGCTGTCTATTTAATGTTTGTCAAAATATTGTCACGCTTTATCCCCTTAATTTCTGACTTATAAATAGTAGGTTTATTCAATTTACACATATTTTATAATATTTGCAATACAATGTCAATCATAGCTGATTGTATAAATATATATTTGGGTATATAATTGTTATTACTTAATATTAGGAGCGCGGATATGTTGAATTATCTAAC
>JAAYQJ010000093.1 GCA_012519355.1 Tissierellia bacterium
CAACCGCTAATCCTTGTACCATGAATATAAATCCTGCTAAGAATGTAATATTTAATATTAAGGCCCCATGATATTGGATTTCCAGGCTTTTCATTATATAGGCTGCTAAAAACATTATACCTATACCAGGAATAATATTATTCGGTAATTTAAACCGTGAAAATCTTTGAACATTTACATATCCATATCCCATTTTTCTAAGTGCTATGGATGCAAAGAATATATTTATATAGGTGATTAAAAAGGAAATTATTATTAAAAATGAAGGGATACGGACCATGATGGTCTTGTTTTGATCTTCTAAAGATTCAGCTATCCTAAGCAACTCTTCATTTGAAACTCCTAATTCCTTAAATATATCCAGTTGCATATTTATAGATTGGGATAAGAAATTTTCTAATGATTTTGTAAAGTTAAAATCTGACACTTTCTCTCCCAAGGATATTATTAAAAGAAAAGAGATTAGAAATACTACAGTAGATATCAATATGGTTTCCATATTATTTTTCTTATATTTTATACAATAGTTAATTGCTATACTTAAGGGTGCAAATAATAAGACTAGAGAAGCTCCCGTAGTACTTCCTAAGAGTAATTGAATGATTAAAGATGCAATTACTATACTCAGTATATTATTATATATATGATTTCTTACTCCTAATATTATAAATGGTAGGGGAATAAGTAGCATTAAAGATGGAATAAAATGGATTCCATAAACTGCATATATAACCATAATAGATATTACAATTATACTTTCTACGATGCTTTTTTTAATCTTATCATTATTATCCAAAAAATTCACCTCTAATTCTTATCTTTATCAATAAACTCAAGTAGTATACTTAAGTCTCCATACCATTTTTCTATTTTATGTTCCTCTATAAGGTTTATTCTTATATTTTCCCTTAGGGCTGATTCAATGTCCTCATATTTCAGTCCAAGCCTTTTCCCTAATAATAAAGCTTCTAATATTATATTGGAAATAAGGTCTTCAAGGTTTTCTTTTGTGTTTTCTTCTCCATTGGCTAAGGCACTGTAAAGATTAGCAATGGAATCTAATAATTGGGCTTTTAACCACTCTATAGTCCTCATGTTTTTAATAATATCTACATCTTTGTTTTGCATCTCTTCCCCATCCTTTAATTAAATTTAGCCTTACTAAAATAATACAAAGTATGAGTCCATAAGTCAAATAAAAAAGAGAGGATGACCTCTCTTATTCTGCACTATATGGTAATAATGCTACTTGTCTTGCTCTCTTTATTGCAGTTGTAAGCTCTCTTTGATGTTTTGCACAGTTACCAGAGATTCTTCTTGGAAGAATTTTTCCTCTTTCTGTGATGTATTTTTTGAGCTTATTTACATCTTTGTAATCTATATGACTTGATTTGTCTACACAAAAACTACAAACTCTTTTTCTTGGTTTATACCTTCTTTGCATCTTCTTACCCTCCTTCTAGAATGGAATATCATCGTTGTCGGTTGGGTGGAATCCTTCAATGTCTCCGAAGTCTAAGCCAGAGTCGTCAAAACCTTGCTTTCTATTAGTATCGCCCCATTCTAGGAATTCAACTTGATTAGCTACAACCTCTGTTGTATATATTCTTCTACCATCTTTTTCATAGGAACCAGATTGAATCCTTCCTTGAACGGCCACTAACCTACCTTTTGCTAAATAATTGGCACAATTTTCCGCAGTTTTACCCCATACTACTATGTTAATAAAATCCGCTGTTGGTTGATTTCTGGCTTCCATTTCCTGTTTTTTCTCTCTGGATAAGCCCTTATCAACTGCCAAAGCAAATCTTGCAACTGGAGTACCATTTTGTAAATATCTGAGCTCTGGATCTCTTGTCAACCTTCCAATTAATACAACATGATTCATATTCTCACCCACCTTAGATTATTCATCTTCTCTAACGATCATGTGTCTCATAACACTGTCGGAAATTCTAGCAATTCTATCTAATTCTTCTGTAATCTTTGGTGTACCTTCAAAGTTAATGATTATATAATATCCTTCACTATAATCATCGATTAGATATGCCAGCTTTCTATTTCCCCATTCATTAACTTCTGAAACATTGCCACCATCCTGAGTTATGATACCTTTAAATCTTTCAAGGACTTGGGCTCTTTTTTCTTCCTCATTTGGGTAGAAGATAACCATCATTTCGTACTTTCTCATACCTTTCACCTCCTTATGGACTATCGGCTCTACTTACAGTAGAGCAAGGATTACCAAAGTATTATATCACTTCTTCCGATAGTATGCAAGATTTTTTATACCTGATAGTGTCAATAGTTTGTTGAGAAAAGCTTATTAATATACCCTTTCCTTAAATATTGATTCCTTTAATTAGTAAGGGTCAAATCACTGATTCTAACCTATATATGATTGAGCCCCAGTTTCATCAAGCTTATGAACAAAGACTTCCCAGCCTGGGTACTTACTTTTAATAAAGTCTTCAATATCTTTAATTAGTTGAGTATCTTCCCCTTCTCCTATACACATTATTGTAGGACCAGCCCCACTTAAATAGGAACCTAGGGCCCCCTTTTTATTTATAGCAGAAATAATATCATCAAATCCTGGAATAAGTTTTCCCCTATAGGGCTGGTGAAATTTATCCTGCAACCCTAGTTTTATTAGACTATTATCTCCCGTTGCAAGGGCTGTAAGTAATATGCTTACCCTACTTACATTATATATTCCATCCTTATAACCTATTTCCTTGGGAAGGACTTCTCTTGCCTTTGAAGTAGATAATTCAAAGTTGGGGACTAAGGCAATAAAATTCAACTGATTCTTTATTGGTAGTTTCCCTATATGGATATTATCCCCCTCCATAACTGAAACCATTAATCCACCATA
>JAAYQJ010000094.1 GCA_012519355.1 Tissierellia bacterium
AAAATGGAAAGTGCGAAATTAACAATCCTTTGGGTAAATGCTGTAGTCCTCTTATTCAAGAAACCATCAATAAAGCATTAAATAACAAAGAATAGTTTGCGACACATAATTAATATATTGTACATCAGTAGTTCTATGTTAAATAAGCAAAAATTATTTTTAAGAGGGAAGGGAAATGAAGAAAAAAATATTAGCGATATTATTAGTAATAGCAATCGTTTTTTTGTCAGTAGCATGTAAAGAAGACAAAGAAGAAAATGTATTATTACCTCCTGAAGAAGATGAACATATAACATTTAAAACTACAAGTTTAGTTTATCAAAATGGTGGAAGTACAAATTACTCAATTGGTGGAGTTGATTCTTTATTTACTTTTTCTAAGGATATGCTTAGTATCAATGACAATGGAGAAGTTAGGACACATGAAATATCTTATGAAGAAATACCTTTAACAATAGAAGAATTTAATAAGCAATTTAATGGAAGAGATGAAATTCCTGATATATCCTCTTATAAAAATATTTTGCAATATAACCTATGTACAGCTACTAAAGATTTACCAGGATATAGACTATATATTTTGGATGGTCAATATTGGATTGGCACACTATATAAAAATATATATGGAGGATTGTTTCTGTAGATATAGTAGAATAATTCTATGCCTATTTAATATTTGGTCTAGGTTATCCAACAATTTATATTAAATGTATATTAAGGAGGAAATGTATGGAATTTGTTTTCGTATTAAGCAATTATGATGAAGCATCATTTAAGGAACAAGTAAGTAAGGCTTTAGAAAAGAGGACAGAATTAGTTTCGAGAAATGAATACCCGAAGATGTGGAAATTTGTTGATAAAATGAATTCCAAGGAAAAAGCTCCAGAAGAGGTATTGAAAAAGCGATATGTTAGATATAGGATTTATGGAATTATTTTAATCTTTCTAGGATTTTTTCTATTGATTCCTTCTGTGGTGAAAATTAAGGAAATGTTAATACCCCTAATATGGAGTATATTTTCAATATCCCTTGGATTATATTACTTTCGCTACGGAAAAAAACCAAAAAAAGTGAAGGAGACATCATTTGATAAGGCTACAGCAAAGCTATTTAATGGTTATAAAGATATGCCACCAGCTAAAATTATAATTACTGAAGATAAAATCCAATTAGGTGAAAATAGTAGGATTGAATACAGTGATATAGAAAGGATTTTCATCACAGAAGACCTATTTATCATAATTTGGAATGAAAGAATTGCAGTAATACAAAAGAAGGATTTATTGTCTTCTAATATAGAAGAATTTACTGATTTTATAAGATCTAAGTCACAGGATTTATTTGAAGTAATGAATATCAATTAATGTTTTGTTATTTGATATTCATATTACATGAAGCCCTAAGGTCAAGGCCAGGTAGCCCCTTACCAAATGGACATAAGACAATATTATTTCAAAATGCCTTTGTATTCCTCCTGATAGCCACTGCAATTGTTATATACGTATTTATTTCATCTAAGAAAAAGCGAAAATCCAAATCTCAAGTTGATGGAGAAGGTAGATTTTATATTTTAGGAAAGGATGCTGAAGAAGGAAAGAGCAATCTTTTTATCAGGACTAGTTTGGACCTATACCTATGGATTGCTATACTATTGAAGGAGGAGACCTTTAATCACATTTTCAGAAATAGTTGGTCTTCATACCCTAATAATAGGCTTGTCATATCTTGTGTTTTAGAGAATTAAAGGCAAGTTGTAAAATGACTAGTTGCTACAGTTGAAGAATTAACTCATACAGACTTAGAAAAAATCTTTAACAAGAAATATTTTGAGTATCAGGAATGTCTGGTAATTAGGCGGTCAAAAAAATAATTATTATATCATATAACTGACA
>JAAYQJ010000095.1 GCA_012519355.1 Tissierellia bacterium
TAAATTATTTTCCACCCCAACATTTATTATAGAACCTGTAAATTAATTATGAGGTGTACAAGATGGATTTTAATATAGGAAAAATATATGAAAATAGTATAGACAAGGATGTAAGGAAGGCATTAGGACAGTATTATACACCGGAATTTATCATAAAGTATATTATTGAAAAAACCTTAGGAAATATTAATATGGTAGATAAGCCATTTATAAAAATAATAGATATTTCCTGCGGAGTAGGTTATTTTTTACTTGCAGCTTATGATTTTTTAAAGGAAAAATTTTTAGAGGAAATAGACAATCTGAGGCTTAGATATGGTGAGGAAGTTTATATCTTAGAAAGGGATGGAGAAAAGGTTAAGGTCCTAGGTAAAGACTATTGGGTAGAGGAAAATATCCATTACCATATTTTGAAAAACTGTATCTATGGAGCGGATAAGGATAGTTTTGCAGTAGAAATAGCCAAGGCAATGCTACTATCAAGGGATGAAAGAGATTTTATAGGAGATTTAAATATTATTAATTGTGATAGTTTAATTAGATGGGAAAATAAACTTACTCTTGAAGATAGTAAAGAGAATCTAAGAGAGTTTTGGGCCAAAGAATTTGATGTAGTAGTGGGCAATCCACCATATATTGGCCATAAACAATTAGACATGGATTATAAAAAATGGTTATTAGAAGAATATGGGGATGTTTTTAAGGATAAATCAGATATATCCTATTGTTTCTTTAAAAGGATATTAGAAATACTAGCTCCCAATGGTCTGGCTGGTATTATTACTTCTAGATATTTTATGGAGAGTCCTACTGGAACACAACTAAGAGAACATCTTATGAACAAGGCAAATATTTTTGAGATAGTTGATTTCTATGGAGGCCAAATATTTAAAGAAGCTGGAGTTGCTACAGCCATATACATATTCAACAGAGGAAAGATAAGGGAAAATGAAATTAAAGTCATAAAACTACTAGATGATAATTATATATTTTCTAAGTCGGATAATTTAAGTGACCTATTAAAAACAAATTTATTTGAAGAATTTACTGTAAAACAGAAGGGCTTAAGCCTGGAAAGGTGGATATTAGTTTCTAAGGAAAAGTAATATATTTATAATAAAATAGAAGGAAAAAGGGAATATAGTCTAAAGGATATAGCCATAAGTTTCCAAGGTGTAATCACCGGTTGCGATAAGGCCTTTGTATTAACCAAAGAAGGTATATCTGAATATAATATAGAAGGTGACCTTATTAAAAATTGGATCAAAAATAGTGATATTGAAAAGTTTATAGTAAAGGATCCTAATCTTTTTTTGATATATGCTGATGCTATAGAAGATAAAGATGCTTATCCCAATAGCATAGAACATATTGAAAGATATAGATATAGGTTGGAAAACAGGCGAGAATGTAAAAAAGGTACGAGAAAATGGTACCATCTTCAATGGGGTAGGGACAGTAGACTTTTCCAGCAGCCTAAAATAGTTTTCCCTTTTAAATCCAATGAAAACCGATTTGCTCTGGACTTAGACAATAGTTATTTCAGCGCTGACATCTATGCTCTTATTATAAAGGATGAATTTAAAGATAAGATCTCATTAGAATATTTATTAGGTTTGCTAAATTCAAGTATTTATGAATTCTATTTTAAATTGTTTGGCAAAAAAATGGGGAAGGGCATGTATGATTACTATCCTAATTCAATTTTGGATTTAAAAATAATTACAGGTAGCATTATGGAAGAGGTTAGTTATAAGGTTCGAAAAATCTTAGATTTAAAAAAGGAAATGAATGGAGATAAAGACCTAATAGAAAAAAAAGTAATGCTTCTTGAAAAAGAAATTGATGAAATCCTATTTTCACATCTTAATATAACTAGTGAAGAGCTAGAAATAATCAATAAGACGATTAGGCCTAGCCATAGCTTGTAACCTTTTTGTAATATTTTATTGCAAATTCCAGTTACTTGTAATAAAATATTAAATAAGTATTTGATTAAACACAAGGGAGTGTTAAAATTGCAAACTAAAAAGCACAAAATACCAATGGCTATAGCCGGTATTTGTCTTATTGGATTAATTGGCTTTAAGGACACTGGAATCTTTGTAAAGGACTATTTTAGCTTAACAGAAGATGAAACGGAAATTGTATTCAATAAAGAAGAGCAGGTTAACTTAATTAGAGAGACAGATAAGAGTTTTGTTATAGAAAAAGAAGGAAGCAAATATGAAATCCCAATGGATGTTCTTATCAGAAAAGATAGGACAACGCAGAAATATAAGGTACTTGATGGTACATCAATTTTAGACAAACCTTTGGGAAATCCCATAAGATTTTTGAACAAAGATGAGATTGTACAAGCAATAGAATTTAGTGGAGAATATGGTTATTTTACCACTGAAGATGAAGTAAAGGGTTACATACTACTATCACATTTAGAGGTAATAGTAGAGGATAATATCACCTACGGTATTTCAAAAGTTGATAAGGTATTAGTAGATAATGATACATATTACACCTTAATTAAAGGTGAGTCTGTTGCCATTAAGGATTTTAAAGAGGATTCTTTTATTATACTAGATGATAATGGCAATGAATTTAGGGTAAATAATGATTTAATAGAACTGAGAAGGACTAGGGAAACAGTCAGTAGGAGCAATGTATCAAGGAGGGCTTCTCAAATAAACAAGGTAGTAGAAGCAGCTTATAATGCTTTGGGCAAACCATATGTTTATGGTGGAACTGGACCAAAGGGATTTGACTGTTCTGGTCTTACTTATTCAGTCTATCTTAACACATTGAATATTAAATTAAACAGGTCTTCTAGAGCACAAGCCTCCAATGGGGTAGAAGTTAAAAAGCAAGACCTTATACCAGGAGATTTGGTATTTTTTAGGACTAGTGGCAAGAACATAGGCCATGTAGGTATATATATAGGAGATGGGAAGATGATACACGCTTCTTCTGGTAGAAAACAGGTACTCATTTCACCTTTAGACGAAACTTACTACAAAACTAGATATGTAACTGCAAGAAGGATAATAAATAACTAACCACTGATCTTATCAGTGGTTTTTTTATGGACAATTATTTCCATTTTTATCTTGGCATTCTTGAATAATAATAAAAATATGTTATAATTTGAGTAGTCATTACAAATATTAATGTAGATAATAATGGAAAGAGGTGTTATTAATGGCAGAAGTTTTAAAGGGTAAGGTTGTTGCTGATAAAATTAAAGAAAAAATGAAAAGTGACATTGAAGAACTAAAGAAGAATGGTAAAGTCCCTACATTAGGAATTGTTAGACTTGGAGATAATCCAGACGATATTTCTTATGAGAGAAGTATAATAAAAAATTGTGAAAAGATCGGTATCGAAGCAAAGGTTTTTGAAAGAGATATAAATATGACTACAGAAGAATTAATATCTTTAATGGAAGAATTGAATAATGATAATACTATATCAGGTGTATTAATGTTTAGACCTTTACCAAAACATATTGATGAAGGTAAGGTAAGAGAAGCACTTTCACCAAGTAAAGACGTAGATTGTATGCATCCAAGAAACTTGGCTAGAATATTTGAGGGGGACCTATCAGGATTTGCACCATGTACTCCAAAGGCAGCCATGGAAATACTATTAAATAGTGGTGTAGATTTAGAAGGGAAAAATGTAGTTATAGTAAATAGATCAATGGTATTAGGTAAGCCTCTTGCTATGATGATGCTTAACCAAAATGCAACTGTTACAATATGCCATTCTAGGACAAAGGATTTACCAGAAGTTACTAAGAAAGCTGATGTAGTTGTAACAGCTCTAGGAAAAGCTAAATTCTTTGATGAAAAATACTTTAATGAAAATTCCATTTGTATAGATGTTGGGATTAGTTTAGATGAAGAAGGAAATCTAAGTGGAGATATTGATTATGAACCAGTTTCTGAATTAGTATCTATGATAACTCCAGTACCAGGTGGAGTTGGATCAGTAACCACATCAATCCTACTATCCCATGTAGTAGAAGCTTGTAAGAGAATGTAAAAGAGTCTTTTTTAAGACTCTTTTTTTCATTTAACAACAAAACTAGTCAATATTCTTTGAAGGAGTTTTGATTTATTTATAGAATATATAGGTATGGGAAATAACAGGGAGGGGATATTTTGTATATATCAGTAGAAAAACATAAGGATAACCTATTGATTCAATTTAAAGGGGAATTAGACCACCATAGTAGTGAAATAGTTAGACAAAAAATTGATCAACAATATCATGACCATGGAATTAGAAATATTATATTAGATTTAAGAGGATTAACCTTTATGGATAGTTCAGGAATTGGCCTAATTATGGGTAGATATAAAAACTGTGTAGAAAAAAAAGGGAAAATCTCAATTGTAAACGATAATCCCCATGTAGACAAGATACTTAAGATGTCTGGATTACTCAAGATCATTAATGTATATCCAACAATTGAGTCAGCAATTGAAAATATTTAAAGGAGATGAAAAAAGATGGAAAGAAATTATATGAAATTAGAATTCTTGAGCAAATCTAGTAATGAATCCTTTGCAAGAGTTGTTGTTGCAGCTTTTGCTTCTCAACTAGATCCAACACTTGAAGAGTTATCTGATATAAAAACTGCAGTCTCAGAGGCTGTTACAAATGCAATTATACATGGCTATGAATATGGGGAAGGGATTATCATCGTAGAAGCCAAAATTATAGATAATGAGATTGAGATATTAGTAGAAGATAAGGGGATGGGGATAGCTGACATAAAACAAGCAATGGAGCCCTTTTATACATCTAAACCTAATTTAGAGAGATCTGGAATGGGATTTACAGTTATGGAGACCTTTATGGATAGTCTTGAAATAGAAAGTAAAAAAGGTGAAGGTACTAAGGTTAGGATGAGGAAAAAATTCAATAGCCTTTCATCAAAGGAGTAGATAATATGGGTTCCAGTGCAGAGAAAAAGACTCTATTATCCCATGAAGAGACTATTGAACTGATACAAAGAGCACAAAAAGGAGATATGGAAGCTAAGGATATTTTAGTATCTTACAACTTGGGATTAATAAGGTCTGTGCTTAGAGGTTTTATTAACAGGGGATATGAAATTGAGGATTTGTTTCAAATAGGAAGTATAGGATTACTTAAAGCTATTGATAAATTTGACTTATCCTACGAAGTGAAGTTTTCAACCTATGCTGTACCAATGATAGTGGGGGAGATTAAAAGGTTTCTAAGAGATGATGGTTTAGTCAAGGTAAGTAGGTCTTTGAAGCACACTGCTGCAAAGGCTAAGGGAGCAGAAGAAAGGTTATTTCATGAACTTGGCCGGGAACCTACAATTCAAGAAATATCAGAAGAAATAGGCGTAGATAAGGAAGAAGTAGTAATGGCTTTGGAAGCCTCTTATCACCCTGAATACTTATATGATGTAGTACACCAAAATGATAGTTCTCCCTTGTATTTGATAGATAAAATTAGTCATGCAGATAATGATGAGGGATACGTGGTAGATAGTTTAGTTTTGAAGGAGTTACTATCAAAATTAAAACCTAGGGATATACAAGTTATTATATTGAGGTATTTTAAAGACAAGACCCAAACAGAAGTAGCAAAACAATTAGGTATCTCTCAAGTCCAGGTATCTAGAATAGAAAAGAAAATAATAGAGGAAATGAGGAAAAATTTGACAAAGGCATAATATATGCCTTTTTTTGTATGAATTGAAATAAAATGTAGATAATATTTTTATGAGGTGATTATATGAGATTTACTTATAAAAAGTTAATTATACTTCTAACACTTGTACTGACCATACTAACTGGATTTTTGTGGTATAAGGAACAAAGTATAAATAAAGAAGCCCCCATAAGGGCAAAATTTGTAATGATAAGTGAAAAAAGGTGCAATGGATATGGCTAAGGACAAGGTATATCTAATGATAAATAATAAGGCCACCGTAGACCCAGGTAAGCCAGTATATTTAAGAGACATTGGCACTGTTTATAGTATAAATGGAAATTTAAAAAGAGATATAGAAAACATAAGGGTTGGGGAAAAACATAATAAGGAAGACTGGGGGAATATTGAAACTTTAGAAATAGCACAGAAGGTTCTGAGTAAATATCCAAATATAGACCTAGACCTATTAGGAGAAGGAGAGGTTTTAATAGAGTACAAATCTAAAGAAGATAAAAAACCTCTTTGGGAATTTATAAAAGTGGCTTTTGTCTGCATAGTCCTGTTTTTCGGCGCAGGTTTAGCCATAATTAACTTTCATGAGGATGTGAATACAAGAAAAACTATGGAGGAACTATACTATACCTTTACTGGTGAAAAGAACAAAAATCCATTACTTTTAGTTATTCCATATTCTATAGGCATTGGTGCAGGAGTAATTACATTTTTTACAAGAATACTAAGCCCTAGCCAGCGAAGAAGGAAAGAACCTGGGCGAATGGAAATTGAACTATACCTCTATGATAAGGATATGGAGGAAAGTATTTTAAATGATACAAAAAATAATAAGGGGTTTTAATACTTATGATTATTAGATATTTGGCTTTAATTTTGATTGCATTTGGTGGTGGTGTAACTGTAGGAACTGCAACAGCTGCCTTTATTTCAATTCTTCAAATAGTACCAAGACTAATTCAAATTACAAATACAAGGGATAGAATTAATCTCTACCAGTCAACAATTATTATTTCATTTATCTTAGCTATCTTAGTTTACTTCGGAAATTTTTCTTTATATCTGCCAAAGATTATCAACATACCCATAGGGTTTATTATAGGAATATTCGTTGGCCTACTTTCTTCTGCTTTGGCAGAAGTCTTAAATGTGATACCAATCCTATCGAAAAAACTAAAAGTAAAAGACAGTTTAAAATATATTGTATGGGCACTAACAGGTGGAAAGGTTGCAGGGGCTTTAGTCTACTGGTTATTACTTGATTAAGGAGATGATCATATGGAAAATATGACTAATAAGGAATATCAGCAATATGCTGAAAAGAAAATACCCAAACCTACCTATTTTAAAAATATGCTTATGGCTTTTTTAGTAGGAGGGATAATTTGTACAATTGGTCAATTTATTAGGAATTGGCTTTTCAATAGTGGGTTAGATGAAAAAGCCGTTGCAGGGGGAACAGCCATAATCTTAGTCTTTCTTGGTGCCTTGCTAACTGGCCTAGGTGTTTACGACAAGATAGGGAAAATAGGTGGAGCAGGAGCAGCAATCCCAATAACAGGCTTTTCAAATGCCATAGTATCTCCTGCAATGGAGCATAGGACAGAGGGATTAATCTTTGGAGTAGCTTCAAAAATGTTTATTATTGCGGGACCAGTATTAGTTTATGGAGTAAGTAGTTCTGTAATTGTTGGAATATTATATGTTTTACTAACAAAGGGGAGGTAATCATGGCTATTAAAAAGGTTGGTTTACAAACAGTAAAATTTCAAAATCCACCTTCCATAATAAGTACCTATACTATAGTAGGACCTAAGGAGGGAGAAGGTCCTTTAAAGGATTATTTCGACTATGTGCTAGAAGATGATGTTTGGGGTCAAGCGTCTTTTGAAAAAGCTGAAGCAAAAATACAGGAGGAGACAATAAAAGCAGCAATAACAAATGGAAATTTGACTAATCAAGATATAGATTTTCTATTGGCAGGAGACCTATTAAATCAAATTGTATCTTCAACCTATACTGCTAGACAGCTTAGTATTCCATACTATGGCCTATATGGAGCCTGCTCAACTATGACAGAGAGTTTATCTCTAGGAGCAATGTTAGTAGATGGTCGTTTTGCAGACAAAGTAGTATGTGCTACATCAAGCCATTTTTCATCTGCAGAGAGACAATTTAGATTTCCCTTAGAATATGGTAGTCAGAGAAAGTTTTCTTCTCAGTGGACTGTTACTGGAGCAGGTGCTACTATCTTATCCTCAACTGGTGATGGTCCTTATATTACCTATTCAACTACTGGTAAAATTGTAGATAAGGGTGTTAAAGATGCCACAAATATGGGTGGGGCTATGGCTCCAGCAGCAATAGACACCCTAATTACCCATTTCAATGATACTGGATTTTCACCTTCAGATTATGATTTAATAATCTCTGGAGATTTAGGTAGGGTAGGAAAGGCCATAGTATTGGACCTAATGAAAAAAGAGGGATATGACCTGTCTAATCTCTTCACAGATTGTGGAGTTGAGATATTTGATGGAGATAAACAGGATACCCATGCTGGAGGTTCTGGTTGTGCCTGTGCAGCAGTAGTATTCAATGGATACATTTATAAGGAAATGAAAAAGGGGAACCTTAAAAGAGTATTGCTTATGGCAACTGGGGCACTTCATTCCACAATAATAAATCAACAAGGAGAATCAATACCTGGTATTGCTCATGCTATTACTATAGATATCAATAAAGATTAGGAGTGATTAGATGGACTATGTAAAAGCCTTTATAGTAGGTGGATTAATCTGTGTAATAGGTCAAGTTATCCTTGATAATACAAAATTAACTCCAGCCCATATTTTGGTATCCTTTCTTACTGCAGGAGTTATACTGGGTGGTATTGGCTTATACGAACCCCTAGTAAGGTTTGGAGGGGCAGGTGCCACAGTACCAATAATTGGTTTTGGTTATTCCCTTGCCCAAGGTGCAATCGAAGGTGCAAAGGCCAATGGCGTATTAGGTGCCTTTACAGGTGGCATAACTTCTACAGCCGGTGGTATTGCTGCAGCAATAATCTTTGGCTATATAATGTCCTTAGTATTCAAACCAAAAACAAAAAACTAAGGAATTGCTCCTTAGTTTTTTTGTTTATTAATCGTTAGGCCTAGTATTGGAATTATTGTTTCTGTTATTACCCCTATTACCTCTATTTCCGTTATTTCCTCTATTGTTACCATTATTATTTTCATTTTCGTCTATTATTCCATTATTGCCATTGTCATTATCAATGTCATCATCCCAATCTCCTGGGAACCAAGGGAACCACCAATCAAACTCATCATCTTCATCAGGTGGTATAATAGTGGTTTCATCATGCTCATCGCATATTTCTGTCGGTGCACTAAATTCATAGTCTATAGGCACTATACCATCGTGTTCCTCTGGGTTATAAGGAATTGGTCGCTGAATAAAGACTTTAGTTTCTAAATTATCCTCTGGACAGAACTCATTTGCGATTTTACCATTTGATATATCCACTGTTAGTTCTACGTGAACATCACAGTATTCCTTTGGTTCTGTACCCTTTACAAATATTTCACTTCGGACCATACTTCCTCTTGGGTCTAAGGTACATAGCTCAGTTGGTAATTTTCCAGACTGGGTACATACATTTACTTTAACTATACCACTTGGCTCTTCGAAGCTTTTTATACTTTCTTTACCTTCGTGGATTTTAGTCATTATATGTTGCCATAGCTGGGCAGCTGTACCACTACTATTGGTTAAGGTAATCTTAGGTGAATCATTTCCTATCCATACGCCAGTTGCATAATATGGTGTAAATCCAATGAACCATATATCAGCTTGGTTTTGAGTAGTACCAGTCTTACCTCCTACTACCATATCATTGAGTTTTGCCCTACCAGCTATACCATTGCTTACAGTTGTCCTTAGAATATCAGCCATAATATAGGCCACCTGAGGAGAGACTACTGTAGTCTCTTTAGGTATATTTTCAATTAATATATTTCCGTTACTATCCTCAACTCTTGTGAAAGAAATAGGTTCTATATATAGCCCACCATTTGCAATGGCTCCATAGGCTGCAGTGATTTCAAGAGGAGTCAATCCCTTGGTCATACCACCTAATCCCATTGAGGATAAGTTCTCATCATTAGAAACCCTATTTTCCTTTGCAGTTACAATACTGTCATTTTCAGGATCAGTACTACTAATAATCCCTAATCTTTCTAGGTATTTGAAAGATGTTTGAACACCAATATCATCAACTACCTTAACAGAATTTACGTTACCAGATTGCTCCACAGATCTTCTTAGGGTTTGAATACCCCTGTAACGTTCCCTATACCAGTTTCTTGGCCACAGGTTGCCATGTTCATCATAAAATGGTATATCATCTATAGGGCTTGCAGCAGTATAGCCATTATCTAGTGCTGCTAAGTATGCTGCTATAGGTTTAATAGCTGAACCAGGTTGTCTCTGGGAAGCAGTTGCCCTATTTAATATACTAGTCCCCTCTATCTCCCTACCACCAATTAGGCCTTTAATATGACCTGTTTTGTAATCTAAAACAACTGTAGCTGATTGAGGTTGAACTATACCATCCTTGTCCCTATAGAAGTACTTATCACTGATTAATAAATTCTCATTTTCATCAATCCTATAGAAATCTTTATTATTAGTTAAATATCTAGAACTAATTCTTACTTCTTTATTATCAGTTATCTCATAATCAGCTTCTGGTAAGATTATGGAACCAACTGTATAGGTTACAAGATTTTTTCTTTCATCAATATTATAGTAGTCAGCAATATCTATATGTTTTGGATATGGAGTTAACTTATTACTCTTTATATACAAATCCCCATCCCTAAATTCATAAGTTCCTTTTTCCAAGATTAACTCAAAATCGTCATTAAATAAGTTTTCTTGAAGATAAAATATGGTGTTATTTTTATCATCTAAAATATTTTTGGCCTTACTTAGTCTCCAATCTACCAAGATAGGCCCCTTAATTTTTTCAGGATCACCTACAAGGATTTCAGTGAAATTATTATAAATATTTTCCAATTCCTGTTGTAGTTTAATATCTATAGTAGAATAAATCTTAAGTCCACCTGAGAATAGTAAATCTTGGGCTTCTTCCTTAGTATAGCCATAACTGGTCATTAAAGCCTCTACTACTTCAGTTTTTACATAATCTGTGAAATATGAAGAAATACCTTCAATTTTCTTTTGACCTGGTTTTAGACTAGTCTTTATATCCTGGTTTAAGGCTTGCTCATATTCAGCTTCTGTAATTTTACCTAGTTTCAACATTTGGCTCAGTACTATTCTTTGCCTATTTACAGCCTCTTCATTATACACTGCAACATATTTTTCTCCTAATATATCTAATCTTCCAACTTCATAATGTATATTACTATCAAAGTCTTCAAGTTTTATGGCTTTATAAGGAGCATACCTAGTTGGACTCTTCACTACACCTGCTAATAGGGCAGCTTCTGCAATAGTTAACTCTCCTACATCCTTAGAAAAGTAAGTCTGTGAAGCTTCTTGTACTCCGTAAGCGCCTCTGCCTAAGTTGATTTTATTTAAATATGCTTCTAATATTTGATCTTTGGTTAAGGCTTTTTCCATTTGTAGTGCAAGATAGGCTTCTTTGATTTTCCTATCCCATTTTTTTTCTAAAGCGTCTAAACCAAGATACACATTTCTTGCTAATTGTTGGGTTATTGTACTTGCCCCTCTAACTATAGATTTCGCCTTTATATTGTCTATAGTGGATGATACTATACCCCTTGGGTCTACTCCAATATGGGATTCAAATCTTTCATCTTCTATGGCTATGAAAGCATCTTTTAGATGCTGAGGCATTTCGTTTATTTTTACTATTGTTCTAAACTCTGGGGCTTGAATTTTCTCAATTAGATTTCCATCAGAGTCATAAATAGTAGAAGTTAAGTCAAGGGAGGCATTTATTCTCGTTGGATCAATAGTTGGAGCATCTTTAATAATAGATAAAACTACACCAAAGACAACTCCACCCCCTATAATTGCAAGAACTAAAAATACAAGTAAAAATATTTTAATTGATTTCTTAATTATTTTTCCTGGAGATTTTTTCTTAACTTTATTCTCTTTATTATTGTCCATTAAAACTCCTCCTTAATAATAAAGGCTGTAATTTATTTATTATACCACAAAAATAAAATATTGTTAATATCTCCACATTTTAATTAATAATATATAGATACTATAGTACTTTTATATTATAGGGGGTGGTAATATTGAGAGATATATTATTAAAAATTAGGAAGAAAAAAAGGATTATTATAATATCAATTATAGTTTTATTATTGGTATATTTATATAATTATATTGATAAAAATATTAAACCGACCTTAGTTGCCATAGCAGAAATAAGTGCCAAGTCAGTTACTACTAAAGCTATTAATGACACAATAAAATCTAAAATCAAAGAAGATATAGATTATGAAAATCTTATATTTGTTAAATATGATAAGGATGGAAGGGTAGCATTAATGCAAGCCAATACCATATTAATGAATACTTTAGCAGCAGATATGGCTCTGGAAGTACAGGAACAGCTGAAAAACCTTTCTAATACAAAAGTAAGTGTTCCCCTAGGCAATGCCTTTGATAGGCAGATTCTTTACCTTCCAAGTATAAAATTAGAAATCCAACCTCAAGGTTCAGTAAATGTTGGATTTGCAACAGAATTTGAGGAGGCAGGCATAAATCAGACTAGGCATAGGATATATTTAATTGTAAGTACAGATATAAAGCTGATAATCCCATTAATAACTGAAACCATTAATGTTACTACTAATATACCTATTGCTGAAACTGTAATAATAGGAGACGTTCCAGAACAATTCATCCATGTACCCACAGAGGATTTTTTAGATAATGTTAGATAACATTTAATAAAAATGGTATAATATTAATGAATATTTATAAAATATAGGAGGATAGCCATTGGGACAAGAGAATAACAGGGAAAGAGTATTAATAATAGGAGTAGACTTAGAAAGTGATTTAATAGATATTGAAAATTCCTTGGATGAATTAGAAGAATTAGTTAAGGCTGCAAATGGCATAGTAATTAGTAGGTTAGTACAAAAGAAAGATTATATAAATCCCACCTTTTTCATA
>JAAYQJ010000096.1 GCA_012519355.1 Tissierellia bacterium
AATAAAATGGGGTGGATAACGGGAATCGAACCCGTGACCTCCAGAGCCACAATCTGGCGCCCTAACCAACTAGGCCACACCCACCATATTTTTTACAACGCACCTAGGAGGATTCGAACCCCCGGCACACGGATTAGAAGTCCGTTGCTCTATCCAACTGAGCTATAGGTGCACGTTTGTTAATTTTTCTTTCATACTTATTTAGTAAATAGAAAAATTAGGCGAAAGCGGGTAAAGGGGATCGAACCCTCGCAGCTGGCTTGGGAAGCCAGTGCTCTACCACTGAGCTATACCCGCAGGACTAAAATACTCAGTGACTTTTTAGACATGCTTTATTTGCTAACAATTTAAAATTATAACAGCTTCTGAAGTCTTTGTCAAGAAAAATTTATTTGTTTTAAATTTCTAGTATCTTCCCCTCAACTATATCTCCTATGGTAAGTATGCCAATTGTGTTTTTCCTATTAAATCCCCTAGGAAAAGTTGGGCTGCCTGGATTCATAATAGTAATTCCATCTATTTTTTCTACTATTGGTATATGGGTATGTCCAAACAAGACCAGATCGGCATTTAATTCTAAAGCCTTATAGTACAAGTTCATAATCCCTTGTTTTACATTATACCTATGTCCATGGGTCAAAAAAATCTTTTTTCCCTTTACTTCTACTACTTCATCAAAATTATAATCTGTCCTTAGAAAATCTCCATTTCCCCTAACTGTTATCATAGGAATATCAAAAATCTTGCTTAGTTTAAGGGCATCTTCTATATAGTCTCCTAAATGAAATAGGATGTCAAATTTTCCCATCTTTTCCATATTTTGAATAAGAGTGTTTATCTTGCCATGAGTATCTGATACTACTAAGATCTTCATATTTAATCCTCTAATAATTCTAGTATTTTTTCTCTTAGGTTTTCTAAGGCCTTAGCCCTGTGGGATATTTTATTTTTTATATTATCTCCCAGTTCAGCAAATGTTTTTGTATATCCATCTGGCACAAATAATGGGTCATAGCCAAATCCATTAGATCCCTTAGGTTCTATCCCAATTGAACCCTTACATTCTCCCTTTACAACTAGTATTTCCTTATCTTCAGTAATCAATGCCATTACTGTAATAAATTTGGCCTTTCTTTCTTCTAGGGGGACATCTTTTAACTCTTCTAAGAGTTTATCATTGTTTTTCTTATAATTTCCCTCTTCCCCACCATATCTAAAAGAATAAACTCCAGGCTCACCATTTAAGGCATCTACAAATAAGCCTGAATCATCGGCTAAGACCATATAATCTAACTTATCTGCCAGTCCTTTTGCCTTTTTTATACTATTCTCTTCTAAGCTATTGCCATCTTCAACTATATCTAGATTACCTAAGCCTACATCCTTTTTAGACAATACTTCTATAGGTAGGCCCTTTAGGATATCTCTAATTTCCTCTATCTTATGTTCATTACCTGTAGAAACTACAAGTTTTCTATACTTCATCTTTGGCTCTCCTTTAGTCTTTTCTTATTATATTTTAACAAAAATCATGAATTTTATCTACAAAAAATAGGATTTTTGACCTTAGTAAATGATAAAAGAGGATATAAAAATAGGCGAGTATTCTCGCCCATTGGTTAATTGCTACAGTTCATTTCCAATATTTAATTGTTAACTGTACATTGATTTAGTATTCATTAGCAAAAACTGGTATTGCTGAATTGATAACTTCTCCATCAATAAGTAGTTCAACATTGTCTATTTCTTCAAACTGACTTAAGGTTAATCCTACATTCTTTATTATGTCGCTAATGATTCCATCCTCTATATTGCTAGTATAACCGTCATAGGATATATCTACATAGGCAGTACCATCCTTTACTTCTACCCCATGAAGCATTATACCCCTTGGTATATCTGAATATAGCCCCATATCTGCTGGTGGACCTTCGAATAATAAGTCTAAGGCAGAATATACATTAGCAACTGGTGCCAATGTTGGTATGGTTACTGGTATATAGTATTCGTATTCTTCTGTATCCATGCCTTTGTAGTAAACAACTACCTTGGAGCTACCATCTCCAGGATTACCTATTAGATTGATATTCTCTCTTACAAGAGGCCTACTAATATCATTACCATAAGTAGTTGAAGATAGGGCCTTGCCACCTACAAGTATTTGTACTTCATTAATAGATGGAAATTCAGTTAAAGTATATACTACACCCTTAATGAAGTTTTCCTCGTCCTTATCAGATTGGTTGTTTAGGGCTGTTTCTGAAAAGTCAACTTTACATAGTCCAGTATCGTTATTGACTTATATTCCTAAAATTTCAGTACCTGCTGGTATTATAGGTAGTAGGCCAGTTGGGGCCAGGGTTTCCCTTAACTCAGCTGAATCTATCATATTCATTAAGGTTGCTCTTGCAATTCCTTCTTCCCAAGGTATTTTACGCATTACAGGCACTAAAAACCCATCATCATTTTTGAAATACATAACTGTTTTTCTCATACCTTCATCATCTTCTACTACAACTATATCTTCATCTGACCTTATTATTTGGATTTCATCATCTTTTGCTTCTAACCTATTATCAATTAAGTTTTTTCCTATCTTTAATACCGTTAAACCCAAGACTATAATCAGTCCAAACAAGATTATTCTTCTATTTACCATTATCAACCCTCCTTGTTTATACTATTACATTATATTAGGAGAGTTGTCAGACTATGATTAATTTATATTTTACTTTTTAACAGATGCAAAAAACCCACCGCTGATGGGGTTTATATTATTCACTGTTATAAATGCATTTTTATCATATTCATATACCTTCTTTTTTAAAGTTTCCAGATCCTTTCTATTGATGGCAACATTTAATATCTCCTTGGTACCCTCTAGGCCTTGACCTTCTATTACAGTAACTCCAAATCCCTTGTCCCTTAGCTCCTGTATTAATTCTTCTTTTTCTGATATCTTTAATATAATCTGTACTGCTAGATTTCCTAGGGCTATTTTATTCTCTATAGTAATACCAAGATAGTTACCACAGGCAAATCCTAAGGCGTAACTAAGTAAGTTCAATGGATTATCCAAGCTACTTACTACCTTGCTCAAGGCAGTAACATAAATGCTGACTTCAAAAAATCCAATTAAGGCAGCTTGTAATTTTCGCCCTTGTACTACCATCAATGTCCTAATTGTAGCAAGGGATACGTCTGTCACCCTAGCAAAGAAGATAAATAAATATCCAAGAATAAATTCCACATATTCACCCCCAAATAAATAATAAGCAAGGTTTCCCTTGCTTATTATATTAATTCATTTCTAAATAATTTTCTATACCTTTTACAATGGAATCAACGATTATATCTTGGTATTCTTCTGTATATAGGAGTTCTTCCTCCTCTGGATTAGATATAAACCCTGTTTCCACCAATACTGCAGGCATTTTAGTTTCTCTGAGAACTACTAAGTTAGGTCTTTGAATTATCCCCTTATCAATTGCCCCAGTTCCTGCAAGTAAGGCATCCATTATAGCTTTAGCAAATGGATGTTGATCTCCTTCTTTCACACTGGAATTGAAGGCAGGACAATATAAAACCTGAATACCTTTATGAACACTATTGATATGTGAATTACCATGTATACTTACAAATAAGTCAGCATCACTATCATTTGCTATTCTTGCTCTTTCATATAAATCTATATCCACATCTGTATCCCTAGTCATAATGACATTGTAGCCTAGGTTTTCCAGTTTATCCCTTAATTTTAAGGAAACACTAAGGTTTAAATCCTTTTCAAATCTCTTCCTAACTGAAATTGCTCCTGGTTTGTCCCCACCATGGCCAGGGTCAATAACTATAGTCTTATGATTTTTATCTAGGTTTACCTTTCTCTCCAAGGATAGGATGATTTCATTATCTACTGTATCAGAAAGCACAGTATATTCTATAAGCCTCATAAACTTAATGGATAATTTAGTTTCTTCATCATCCTTTTCTATGTCTACCTTATCTATAAATCCATCTCTTATATAAATTGTACCTTCATTTAAATTCGTATTTTCACTTGGAATTGTTACAACTAGTTTCTTTGATGTATCGTCTAAGTCTACTTCATATTCTGTATCTACAATGTTGTTGATGGTAAATATCTTTACATCATCATCGTTAATATAGGAAATATTGTCCCATAGGGATTCCTCAGGATAGATGATAATTCTATCTCCATCAGTGTCTATTTTTACACTTGGGTCACTTATACCCTCTTTTATATCTAGTACTATCCTAACGATTTGGTCCGTAGGATCATAATTGTCATCAACTAAGAATTGGGATACACGGATTCTTTGTATAAAGCCTAATTCATAATCATAGTTATAATAGGTATCCCCTACTAAAGTTGAATCTAACAAGTCTATAACAAATCTTTCTGGGTTTTTAAGGCTCATAAAGTTCATCTTTGCATGGCCAGCCCCATCTACTACTATGACCTGTTTACCATTTATAATTTCCTGGCTTATGGCTCCTATCTTATTTCCACCAAAGGATACAATTAGGCCTGTCCCGTCATTTGAACTTGTTATATTATAATTTTCGTAATCCTTCAAGGTAACAACTATTCTTGTAATATTGGGCTCATATGAGAATTGTGAATACTGAACCCTTTCAATTACTTCATCATCTAGGTCTATGGAACCTGGTCTATCTTTAGTAGTAGCTAGTGACAACTCAGCATCTTCTATATCTATTACCAACTTCTTTGAGTTTTCTAAGTACATTGTTGTGTACTCAAGTTCACCAGTACTATTAACAACAATCCTATTTTTTGCGCTTCCTGTATGTATTGAAATATCATTAATAAGGCTTATGTCATCTTGGTCCTGAGAAGAATTGATAAATGGTAAATTCTTTTCACTGTCCCAACCTACTTCATAACCAAAGATTTCTGTTACAAATCTTAAGGGTACCATAGTTCTGGCACTTTCATCACCAAGCGAAGCCAATCTTGGAATGGCATATTTATCTAATAGCTTCTTCTCCCCATTTATAATGGCTACATTGCTATCTATTGTAAATCTTGCTTCCTTGTCTCCATAGGTTACAATGGCTGTTTTAGTCTCATCATCCCAGCCTACTTTGGCACCATAATTTTCAGATACAAATCTAATTGGGACTAAAGTCCTATCTACATAGACAAAGGAGGGGAACTCTGTAATTACTTCTTTTCCATCCATAATAATTGGTACTTGCCTTACAGAGACTTTTGTTCCGCCCATACTAACTTGTATGCTAGTGTTAGAGGCATGTCCAATATGGCTAAATATAAATAGCATAACAAACATTACTAAAATTACTCTTTTCATCTTCATGTTTTTACCCCCTTATGTCTTGTCCGAGAAACTAGCTTATGTTATTTATATCATTTAATCAATAATTATGTCAACGAATTCCGAATTTTGTAATCATATTGTAACGATACTGTAATATATTTTTTAAAGGTCTAGTACTTTATATAATTCATCACTGGAGGGGGGCTCAATTTCAAGGATATCTCCATTTTTTTCCAATATAATATTTGCTTCTGTCACTTCTCCAATAACTGTCGATTTTATACCTTTTTTACATAATTCTTCATTTATTTCAGCAGCCTTTTTCTCATCTGCAATTATTAGCATGGAACCACTAGATATTAATCTATATATATCTATACCTAACAAGGACCCAATTTCCATTGTAATATCCTTAACTGGTATTAAGTCTTCCTTGATCTTTATACCCTTATTAATTGCCTTAGAAGCCTCCCAAATTGCACCGAAAACTCCGCCTTCTGTAATATCATGCATATACTTTACTCCTATTTTCCCGCAGATTATGCCTTCCTTAACTACACTTATCATATTGCCTAAATTTTGTGCTTCTAATAAACTTTCTTCTCCAATTTTATCCCTTAGCTTGTTTTCTAACTCCTTAGCAATTATTGCTGTCCCTTCAATGCCAATATATTTTGTAACAATAACTTTATCTCCTACTTTTATATCTTCTATATTTGGCATTTTAGCCTTTTTTTGTTTTCCAATAACTGTAGCGCTTATTATTATCCTATTGACCCCATCTGTTATTTCTGTATGTCCACCCATTATTTCTACATTAATTTCTTCAGCTGCTAGGGAAGCATCTACCATTATGTTTTCTATTTCCTCAGCTGTAGTTTCTGGTGGGGCTAGTATAGTAAGAAGTACTCCCAGTGGCTCTGCTCCACTGGTGGCTACATCATTGCAGGAAACATGTATGGCTAGGCTTCCTAAGTCTTTTGTAGCACCAGTAATAGGATCTGTACTCATTACACAAACATCTTGACCAAAATCCACTATGGCGCTATCCTTACCAATAGCTGCTCCAACTAAGACTTCCTCTCTTTTTGTTTTTATATTTGAAATAACAATTTTTTCTAAAATATCATTAGGTAGTTTACCAATTTCCATTATGATGTCCTCCTTGAAATCGTAATTAATAAATATATTGTACCACATCTATAACACTTTTTACACTCTTAGATACACTTCAAAACACTTTAAATTAATAATAAGAATTATTTTGGATAAACTATTTATAGGTTGGTAGTTAAGAACTTGTAGTTGTTCACCGATAGAATGGGAGGGTTAACCTTGTTGATACCTTGTTCAGAAAATTGCATTTATGCAGAGGAGGGCCTATGTAATTTAAAAACAGTTATCCCTCCATCCAACACTCCAACTAAAGATTGTCCATATTTTAAAGAAAAGAAGAAAAAAAATTAGGGGTCATATTTTGACCCCTTACATTTTATCTATTAAATCTAATATCATTTTATTTACTAATTGAGGATTAGCTTTCCCCCTTGAAGCCTTCATTACTTGGCCAACTAAGAAGCCTAAGGCCCTATCCTTGCCGTTTTTATAGTCTACAATGGATTGTTGGTTTTCACTTAAAACCCTTTCAACTATTTCCAATATTTGAGACTCATCACTTATTTGAATCAAGCCCTTTTCTTTAACAATCACTTCAGGGTCTTTGCCTGTTTCAAAGACCTCCCTAAGAACTTTCTTTCCTGTATTATTGTTTATTTTTCCAGACTTAACTAAGGATATCAATTGTCCCAAGGCCTTTGGGGTAATCTTGGAATCCTCTATTTCTATTTCTTCATCTTTTAATCTTCTTAAGACATCTCCCATAATCCAGTTGCTAACAAGCTTTGTGTCATCTATATATTTAATGGTTTCTTCAAAGAATGATGCTAATTCCTTTGAAGCCGTTAAAACACCAGCATCATATTCTGAAAGATCATATTCTTTTATAAATCTTTCCTTCTTATCATGGGGAAGTTCTGGAAGGTTACTTCTTATTTCCTCTATCCATGTTTGTGATATTTCTATAGGAGCTAAATCTCCATCTACAGCATATCTATAGTCTTCAGCTCCACCCTTTTCCCTCATGGTTATGGTTTCATTTTTCACTTCGTCCCATCTTCTAGTTTCCCTTACAGTATTCTTGCCTTCCTTTAGAAGTTGGATATGCCTTTCTTCTTCATATTCCATAGCCTTTACTGCCCCCCTAAAGGAGTTAAGGTTTTTAATCTCTGTAATATTTGTTTTTGCACCACTTTCTGTATCTACAACGTTTATATTTATATCACACCTGAGGGACCCTTCCTCCATTTTAACATCTGATACTTCAATATACTTTAGGGTAGACCTAAGCTTCTCTAAAAATAACCTAGCTTCTTCTGGAGTATTCATATCTGGTTTAGATACTATTTCGATTAAAGGTACTCCTGACCTATTATAGTCTATTAAAGTATCTCCCTCCATTGTATGGGTCAATTTCCCTGTATCTTCTTCTATATGAATCCTTTGAAGGTTAATCTTCTTTGTTCCATTTTCTAATTCTATTTCAATATAGCCATCTTCACATAGGGGTATATCATCTTGGGAAATTTGGTATCCCTTGACTAAGTCCGCATAATAGTAGTTTTTCCTGTCCATTTTAGTCTTGGTATTGATTTTACAATTAAAGGCTATTCCTGCTTTGATTGCATATTCCACTGCTGTTTTGTTGATTACAGGCAAGGACCCTGGCAATCCTAAACAAACTGGACAACAATGGGTATTGGCTTCTCCACCAAAGCTATTGGCACATCCACAAAACATTTTAGTTTTAGTAGCTAATTCCACATGGATTTCAAGACCAATTAAAGTTTTATATGCCATTTTTCATCCCTCCTTCAAATCCTAGACCAGCTTTTATAATATTGTTTTCCTTGAACCTATCTCCAATTATTTGAAGTCCCACTGGTAGACCATCTATATATCCACAGGGAATACTCATGGCACATAGTCCTGCTAGGTTCACTGGTGCTGTAAATATACCTGTTAAATCCTTTGTCAAAGGCTCATCTTTTAATTTTCCTAATTCAAATGGTAATATTGGAGATGTAGGGGTTAAGATTATATCATAGTCTTTAAAGGCCTTGTTGAAATCATCTATAATTAGGGTTCTCATCTTTAATGCTTTTTCATAATAATCTCTGCCATGACCCATACTCAAATAATAGGTCCCCATAAGGATTCTTCTTTTAACTTCATCTCCAAATGCTTCAGTTCTTGAATTTGTATATAACTCATCTAAGGATGAATATTCCTTTGCCCTATGTCCATATCTAAGGCCATCGAATCTAGCCATATTAGAGCTAATTTCTGCTGTAGCTATAACATGGTAAGTTGCTAATCCATATTTTAAATGGGGTAAGGAGATTTCCTCTACACTAGCTCCTAAGGATTCAAATATCTTAATTACCTTATCCATATGGTCTTTTAATCTCTTATCCACCTCATCTAAATATATTTCCTTAGGTATACCTATCTTCATTCCTTTTATATATTCTATAGGTTCTAAACCTTTTTCAAATACTAAATCAATTGAGTTTTCATAAGAAGTAGAATCCTTTTCATCATATCCAGCAATTGCTGATAGCATAAGAGCAGCGTCGGTAACATTTTTACCAAATACTCCTACAGCATCTAAAGTATTTGCTAAAGGAACAACGCCATATCTAGATACTAGACCATAGGAAGGTTTAATACCTACTAAATCACAATAGGCTGCAGGTTGTCTAATGGAACCACCAGTATCAGTACCTAAGGCTAAAGGAACTTCATTAGCCTTCACTGCTGCAGCAGAACCTCCTGAGGAACCTCCAGGTACTAACTTTGTATTAACTGGATTCTTGGTAGGACCAAAATATGATCTTTCATTAGATGAACCCATGGCAAATTCATCCATATTAGTCTTTCCTATGATTATGCCATCTTGACTTTTTATCATTTCCACCACTCTTGCATCATAGGGAGACATGAAGTCTTCTAACATTTTAGACCCACAAGTAGTTTTCGTACCCCTAGTTACAATATTATCTTTCAAGGCAATTGGGATTCCTGCTAATGAACCTAGGTCTTCACCGTTTTTGATTTTTTCATCTACTTGTTCAGCAGCCTTTAATGCTTCTTCTTTATTTATAGAGATGAAGGCATTTATATCTTTATCAATTTCATCTATTCTGTCTAAATGAGCCTTTACTACTTGTGTAGCAGATAACTCTTTATTTAGTATCTTCTCCCTTATTTCTAAGGCTGATAATTTTACAATATCCATCGTTCCACTCCCCTTATTCTACTATCTTTAGTAGTTTAAAATATCCATATTGCTTTTCCACAGTATTTTCTAAAACTTCTTCCTTGCTTAAACTATCTCTTACTGTATCTTCTCTAAATCTTTGAGTATGTTTATTTACATCTAAAGTGACTTTTACATTTTCTAAATCTATTTGGTTTAAAACCTCCACTTCTTTCAAAATTACATTGAATTCATCAATTGCCCTTTTCTTTTCCTCTTCTGTAAAATTCAATTTGCATAGATGTGCAATATGGTCTATTTGCTCCTTAGTTATCATTATTTAACCTCCTTTTATTCAATTGACAATTATTTCAATTGAGAATTGACAGTTGACAATGGACAATGATTTTGGTCGAGCTTTAGGGTCTTTTTATCCTAGATTCTATACTTTCACCATTCTCCATTGTCAATTTTCCATTGTCCATTGCTTAAATTCACTCTTCACTTTTCACTATTCACCAATTATAAACTTTCCATCCTCCATCCTAACTATCTTAATCCCCAGTTCCAATGCCTTATTATATTTAGAGCCTGGGTTTTCACCTAATATTACATAGTCTGTCTTCTTGCTTACAGGGTCAGTAAGCAAGAAGACAGACTATGTAATATTAGGTGAA
>JAAYQJ010000097.1 GCA_012519355.1 Tissierellia bacterium
ATATAGAAGTTGCTGAGGGCACAAAGAGTGATCCTTTCACAAGCTTTGAGGACTATCAAAGTGATGGTGACAAGTATGATGATATGGATAGAATAAAGGATGGAGAAAATGAATTTAAACCATATGTTGAAAAAACTTTAATAGACTTCGAAGTAAGGAATAGTTATTTTCTACCATCCCATTCCTTAGTGAAAGGGGATCTAGGCTTATCAAATAATTCTAAATCAAAAAAATATTCCTTAAGACTAGAATATAACATAATAGCTATTGAAGAAGAAAATAGGGCATATATAGATGTTTCTAAAAACAACATTATTCTAAAATACCCTCCTAATACTATTGGTCTATGGGTTCATTCCTATGACTATAATCCAGCAACAATAGGGATAGGATTAAGGGGACAAATGGGAGAGGAAATATATTTACCTTTTACTGATGGTATTGGATGGACAGGATGGAAGTATGTTGAGCTTTCTCCTCCTACCGATGTAAGTCTTTATCCTTTAGAATTGGACAAGTTATATTTAGAACTACCAAAGGACAGGGATGATTTAGGAGTAATATTATTGGATAAACTAGAAGCTGTTTACAGTAGGAACTTTGACGAAGAAGGAAATAATGCCACTCTTACATCTGAGTACTTTTATCATCTAGTAGAAGATGGAGATACAATTTCAAACATTAGCATGAAATACTATGGTACAGGAAGCTACAAAGATGAAATCTTGAAATTAAATGATATGAAATCTGAAGATGTATTAAGAGCTGGTAAGATTTTGATACTGAGGAAAAGGTAGGGGGTGGGATAATGAAGAAGAAAATTATACTTTCTATAATATTAATTATGGTAATATTAAGTCCTTTTAAATCTTTTAATGTTTCTGTTTTGGCAGCAGACACTGAGGATTTGTACAAGGAAGGATATGCTAGGGGCTATAATGCTGGATATATTCTAGCTATTGTAAATAATGCCGTTGGAAAACACACTCCCTATAAGGAGATTCCAATTCCTTCTAGGGATACAGTATTTAATGAAAATATGGATTACTTACATGATAAAGAAAATGTGAATAAATCTACCTTTTATACTGGTTATTTAAAAGGGCGTGAAGACGGGTATAACGCATATATTGGCAAAGATGATTCTGAGCAAATTGAAGTTCAGGATGGTAAAGTCTTTGGTGGTGTTTTTGGATTTATTTTTGGTGAAATAGGAGGGATTAATGATTACAAGGAGGGTAAAAGCTCAGATTGGCTCAAAGCTTTACCAAAGGATGCAGAACTTAGCTCTAATTTTAACCTTAAAAATCTACCTGCTGCAGAAAGGACAAAATTTATTAGCGAATTCAAATTAAGTTTCCATAAGGCTTATGAAACTGCTTACATAAATGAAATGTTTGGATTTAAAAGAGAGAGTTATGAAGCAGGAAAAGAAGACGGATTATATTTTGGTGAAATACTTGGTAATATATTTGGTGCTAAGGATTATTTTGAAGGTAGAAAACTAGACTATAATAGGAACATGCCTTCAGATAGCAAGCTTAAAGCTGACTACTCACTTAATAGGCTGAATGATGAATATACTAAGGGCTTTATCTATGGATTTAAATACGCCTATAAGGAGTCTTATTTCACTAGTTTTAGGGAGGCTCAAAACCATATAGAGATACTAGAAGATTCAAATGCCTACTATAATGGTTATGATCTAGGTGAAGCCAGGGGGATTATTCAAGCTAGGATAGATTATCTAAGTGGAAGAACTAATTCTTGGTTAAGATCAAGACCGCCTGCTTCTACTATTATCAAGGATTATAGACTATTGTACCATCCATCAAAGTATATTGATCAATTTGTTAATGGCTTCTGGGCTGGATACAGTATGGGATATACTGACACCTACAAAGATTTAAGTACTAAAGATGGATATAATAAAAAATCATCTTATATTGTACCAATAGCAGGTGGAATTTTTCAAAGCTTAGATAATACATTGACTCTAGAAATTGATGGAGGAACGTATTATAAAGACATTATTCTCAATATTGATGTGGAAGATGATAATTATGATATTGATAATAGATATATATCAGCATCTAATTTCTATAGGATCTATGTTGTGAATCCATCAAGGGAGTTTAATAATGATAAGGAAATTCAAATTTCCTTAGAATATTATGGTGATAAGAGAGGTGGAATATATATCCTTAGAAATGGCAAGTGGGAATATTTAAACTCTTCTATTGAAGATAATAGGATAGTAACATCTGTAAAGCCTAATATTTTGAAGGATAAGGGTAACGTTTTGGCTGTTCTTGTAGATAAGGATATTAAAGATTTCTATGATATTAGAGGACATTGGGCAAAAGAAGAAATCTACACCTTGATTAGGAAAGGGATTATCAATGGATATCCAGACCAGACCTTTAGACCAGATAATTATATTACTAGGGCAGAATTTCTAGTTCTATTAAGTAGAAAATATGAATGGATTTTACCTACAGATTTAGAAAATCTTTCTGTTTTTTTTGATAGGGAAGCTTTTAGTGATTTCAGTGAAAAGCAAATAAGTTATGCTGTAAGTCATGGTTTTATTAGAGGTTATTCAGACAATTATTTTAGGCCAAATGATTATATATCATATAAAGAGGTCGAGATTATCATGAGAAGAATATTAAAGGATGATAATTTTACTTGGGATTCAATTGCTAATAAAGTCATATACGATAAAAAAGTGAGACTAAGTAGCTTTGACAGCATAGATAATAAAATCACTAGGGCAGAATTTTCTTTTCTGCTACATGAGTTTATTAATGAAAATGATTAAAGGGATTAGTAGCAAATATGGCTATACATTACTTGAATTAATGGTAGTATTAGCCTTATTTGCTATTGTTTTTTCTATTTCAATCCCAAGTATAAGAAGTGTTTTGATAAATAGGGAAAAGAAAGAATTAATGACATTTAGAAGAGATATTATATTTGCAAGGAATAGTGCTATTGTTGAAAATACGAATTATACATTAAACATTTACATAAATAAAAATAGCTATCAGATAGTAAGACACGGAAAAAAGAATGAAACCATTAAAAATGTAACCTTTGAAAACGATATAAAGATTATAAGCAATAATTTTAGTAGTTCATTAAGATTTACTCCTACTGGTGCACCTAATAAGGCAGGTACCATAAGATTAACCAATAAAAAAGGGGATAACATTGAAATAAGCATAACTCCTGCCACTGGCAAGGTAAACCTAAGTATAAAGAGTAAGTAGGGGGGAAATATGAAAAGGGGTTTTACTTTAATCGAAACTATAATGGGCTTGTTCATATTTGGCTTAATTGTAGTAACAGTAATCCCAATAACAAATGGGACTATTAATAATCTTTATAAGCAAAAAATAAAAACCCAGATGATATATACGGGTGAAATGGTGATAGAAAGGCTAAAGGCTTATGACTTGGATACATCTAGTGAATTATTTATCTATGATGTAGAAATAAGTCAATTAATCGAAGAATTTAAGGGTAATGATTATATAGAAATAGAATTCGAAAAAGAAGAGTATGAATTGCCTTTAAAGATAATAAAAGAAAACAAATCAGATTTCTTATGGAGTATTAAAGTTATTGTATACAATAAAGGTGGAGGTAGGTTAGACAATGTGGAGTTTAAGGCTTATCTTCAGAAAAAATAAAGGCTTTACCTTAATAGAATTACTACTATCTCTAGGCCTAACTTCCATCATTATATTATCCTTACTTAGTATCCTTGATTTTTCTAAAAAGGCTTCAATCATAGGCAATGAAACTGATGAACTAATGTTAAATGGCAGGTATGCATTAGAGTACATAAAAAAAGAAGTAAAATCTGCTGATATGATTTTGCCTTCAGGTAAAATAAAGGGGCTAAATGGGGTTTATCAGGAGAATGTAGGTTTTGTAATTGTGACAAAAGAAGGTCAAGGCAAGAGATTTACAACTTACTATAGGAAGAAGGATGGTGGATTATATCGAATATCGGGACTTGTAACCAAAGATGAGTATCCTAGTTATACTGCACTACAGGGGCACAATGAAGTATGCGAATATATCGAAAGTATTAATGATACTAGGCTAGATCAAGAAAACAAAATAATATATTTAGAACTTAAACTACAATCTAACAGTGGCCAAGAACTTGACTTTAAAACTAATATCTTTATAAGATGTCCAATAGATTATTAGATGAAGAAGGGGGAGCCATGATTGGAAGAAAAGGCTATATATCTGTATTCGCTTTAATTGTCATGTCGATTCTCATGCTAATAATATCCTATTTAGTTACTACTACTAATATGGAAGGTATAATATTAATTCATACCAGAAACAATATACAGTCAAATTATTTGTCAGAAGGAAAAATTCAAATGGTTTTATATGATAAATACTATGGTGAGGACTTTCTCCCTTTACTATTTGGAGCTCTTAGGGAAAATAAATCAGCTACAATGGATATAATTTTAGATAATGAAGATTTAGATGAGTATGATTCCATCTCAAATGTTACAATATCCTTAAATAAGAATAGTAGAATGGAATTTGAATTAAGGTCAGAGTCAGATTATAGAGGTGTAAAAACAATTTTAAATGCTTCTGGTCCTCTAATTAATGATTTTTTTGAAATGGGAAATCCAATTTTAAACCCCTCCACTATTGATAATACACTGGAAGAGGATTTTTACAACTTACTAAACAAAATATATGATGAGATCAATTTAGGCCATAATGACTTACCAACAACAACCTATGGAGGCCAGTTTTCAAATTTTGAAAAGATTGTTTTGAATCAAGTAAGTAATCACAATTATTATCTGTTTGGTTATAGAGAGACCATGGTGGAGCCATATATTGAACATATTGACAAAAATAATATTGTTTTAATCATAAAAAAATACGGAGATGATGAGATAGATTTATTCTTAGGAGATGAAGGGGAAATAGACAGCCCTTTGGAACTAAATGGATTAATTTTTGTAGAAGGCAATATTACAATATTTAATAAATTGAACTTTAATGGTATTATAATATTAAAGGATGGAGACATCCTAGTAAAATCAAATGAAAGACCAAAAATAAATGGACTAATAATAAGTTCTAATGATTTTAATGTTGAAGATTTGCAAATCACATATGATAACAAAATGATCTACAAATATGGAACATATCTGCCAGACTTTATTGATCCTAAGCTATTATTATTTAAAAATTATTAAAGGGGGATTAAGATGGAACTTCGTAATTTAGTTGAAGATGAGGTTTTCTATTTAGTGGAAAAAATACTTAACGAGGATGAAAGTTTATGTAAATGTGAAAAATGCAAACTAGATATTGCTGCTATAGCTTTAAACAATTTGAAGCCTAAATATACGGTTACAGAGAAAGGATATGTATTTTCTAAGACCTATAGGTTAAAACCTCAATTTAATACCGATATATTAACTGAAATCATTAAAGCAGCAGAAATAGTAAGGAATAATCCAAGACATAAATTAGGTGGTTGATTTGAAGAATATCGTATTAATAGGTATGAGTGGAACAGGAAAAACTACAATTGGGAAGGAACTTTCCCATCAATTAAATAGGGAATTTATAGATACTGATATTCTTATAGAAAATAGATCAGGTATAACAATAGATGAGATTTTTGCAAAATATGGGGAAGAATATTTTAGAGATCTCGAATCTAGAATTGTTTTTGAAGTTGGTAATGTAGATGATTTAATCATATCTACAGGCGGTGGAATAATATTAAGGAAAAAAAACATAATCAAATTAAGGGAAAAGGGAATATTAATTTTATTAGAATCTTCAATTGAAAATATTGTAAAAAACATTTTTAGTTCAACTGTCAAAAGACCTCTTATTAATAGGGGAAGGGACATTTTTAAAGAAGTAGAGAATATGTATGAAGAAAGAAAAGAATTGTACCATTCAGCAGCAGATTATATAGTTCATGTAGACAATAAATCTATAAAGAATATAGTCTATGAAATTTTGGAAATATGTGATAAAATTAACTCTTGTGGCAAATAATGTAGACTGATATAATAAGGTAGGAAGATGAGGGAAGATATGAAAATACTAGTTATCCACGGTCCTAATCTAAATGTTTTAGGAAAAAGAAATCCTTCTATTTATGGGGGAAAATCTTTAGGGGAAATCAATAAACTTATTGAAAAAAAGGCTAAAGAGTTAGGCTTTGAAGTTGAAATATTTCAATCCAATTTTGAGGGAGATATTGTAGAAAAAATTCATAGCGCTATTGATTTAGAATACCATGGAATAATAATTAATCCAGCCGCTTTTAGCCATTATAGTATAGCTATAAGAGATGCAATAGAGATTCTTGAAATTCCAGTAATTGAAGTACATTTGTCCAATGTTTTTGCTAGGGAAGATTTTAGGTCTAAATCTGTTATAGCACCAGTCTGTAGTGGCCAGATAACAGGATTAGGACTAAACAGTTATTTAGTTGCTATGGATGCACTTAAATTAATGATTAAGTAAAATTTAGGAGGTTAGAATATGATTTCAGCAGGAGATTTTAGAAAGGGTATAACCTTTGAGATGGATGGAGATGTATATCAAGTTATTGACTTTCAACATGTTAAACCAGGGAAGGGTGCAGCATTTGTTAGAGCGAAAATTAGGTCTGTTATGTCTGGAGTAACTAAGGATGTCACTTTCAATCCTTCTGAAAGGTATCCAAGAGCGCATATTGAGACTAAAGAAATGCAATACTTATATAATGATGGACAACTATACTATTTTATGGATACTGAGACCTATGAACAGTTACCTTTAGATAAGGAAGCTGTTGAAGAGGCAATGGTATACTTAAAGGAAAATGATAATGCAACAGTTAGGTTTTATAAAGGCAAACCCTTTGAAGTGTTAGCACCAAACTTCGTTGAACTTGAAGTTATACAAACTGAACCTGGAGTAAAAGGTGATACTGCTACAGGGGCAACAAAACCAGCAACCGTAGAAACAGGGGCAACTATAAATGTGCCTTTATTTGTAAATATAGGTGATGTAATAAAGATAGATACTAGAACAGGTGAGTATTTATCAAGAAAATAGGTTATAATCTATAAAAATATTATTTAGGAGGGAAAATTATGGATTATTTAGTACAAAGAGTTTCCTACTTAAAGGGATTAGCTGATGGTCTTGGAATTGATGAAACATCAAAGGAAGGAAAGCTACTATTACAAATAGTAGAAGTATTAGAAGATTTTGCTGATGTATTGCAAGAAACTATTGAAAATCAAATGGACCTAGAAGAATATGTAAACTTTATTGATGAGGACTTAGCAGATGTAGAAGACGAAATTTATGAATCAGATGAAGATTACGATTATGATGACTATGAAGACTATTATGATTATGATGATGACTTCGACTTCGATGATTTTGACGACCCTTGTGATGAT
>JAAYQJ010000098.1 GCA_012519355.1 Tissierellia bacterium
GGTTATATATGTTGACTAATTGCTTCTTAAAATTTTCCTCATAATATTTTCTTGACATGATTTTCTCCTCCTAATATTATTATATCATGTTCGGAGAAAACCTGTCCTATCTAGTGTAACCCATCCAAACTAGCCCAGACTTTATGTATGTTTTAAAAAAGAAAAATGGTGAACACATTGTTAATTTTGTAGTGGAAACAAAAGGAGTAGATGACGCGAGCGATAAGAGAAGAAAAGAAGATTTAAAAATAGAGTCTGCAAAAGTCTTCTTTCAAAAAATGAAAGAAGAAGGGTTAAACATAGTTTTTGAAGAACAACTTAATGATGGTGATATTGTTAATATGATAAGAAAACTGGTTTAGAAATATAAAAGTCTTTATAGTTATATATTGTATAACATTTAACTTTATTATATAATTGTGCTATGGAATAATAGGGGAGGTAGGGGCATGACCAATGAAGAATTCCAAAGACTTGTATTGGAAAAGCTAGACAAACTAGATGAGAGAATGAGTGCATTAGAAGGAAGGCAGGACAAATTAGAAATTGGGCAGGAGCAAATTATCAAAGAACTTAGAGGTGTTGTAGAACAAACAGCTGATTTAATGGAATTTAGGTATGAAGTGAAAGAAGAATTAGCTGATATAAAGGCAAATATTTCAAGAATTGAAATAGCCACTGCTGATAATTGGAGCGATATAGCAAGATTAAAATCAATAAGACATTTATAACCGATTTATAGAACTCAAATCTGAGTTCTTTTTTATTGGAATAATTAATCATTTATTATATAATAAGGTGTGAAACAAATGTTTAGAAAGGTGTGACTAGATGGATTACCTTAAGGGATTAAATGATAGACAAAGAGAAGCAGTACTACATTCAGGAGGGCCCTTGCTGATTTTGGCAGGTGCTGGAAGTGGCAAGACTCGAGTGGTTACTCACAAAATAGCATATTTAATCGAAGAAAGGGGAGTTTTCCCTGGAAATATTTTGGCAATAACCTTCACCAATAAGGCTGCAAATGAAATGAAGGAAAGGGTTGGAAAACTGCTTTCTACAATGGTTGAGGATATGTGGATTGGAACCTTCCATTCCATTTGTGTTAGGATGCTAAGGAGAGATATAGACAAAATAGGATACAACAGGTCCTTTACTATATATGATAGAGACGACCAAATAACCTTGATAAGGGAATGTATCAAGGAAAGAAATTTAAATAAGGATATGTACAAAGAATCTTCAATTTTGTCACAAATAAGCAATTTAAAAGATAATATGGTTGATCCTAATACTTATATAAACCAAAACTATAATGATTTTTACTTGAGAAATGTGGGAGAATTATACTTACTATATGAAGAAAAATTAAAACAATATAATGCCTTAGATTTTGATGATTTACTTATCAAGGCAGTTGAGTTGTTAAAGACCCATTCCAATGTATTAGACTATTATCAAAGGAAGTTTCAATATGTCTTTGTAGATGAGTACCAGGATACAAACAAGATTCAGTATGAACTGGTAAGACTACTATCAGATAGGTATAAAAATATTTGTGTGGTAGGTGATCCAGACCAATCTATATACTCTTGGAGAAATGCAGACATTTCCAATATACTGGATTTTGAAAAGGATTTTGATAATGCAACCACAATTGTTTTAGAGCAAAACTATAGGTCTACCAAAAACATCCTTCATGTGGCCAACAATGTAATTAAAAACAATTTTGATAGGAAGGATAAAAATCTTTGGACAGAGAATTTGGAAGGGGAACCAATAGTTTATAATGAACTAAGTGATTCAGAGGATGAAGCTATATTTGTGGCTGGCAAGATAAATGAGCTTGTAGCTAAAGGCTATAGCCTATCTGACTTTGCAATACTCTATAGGACCAATGCCCAATCCCGTTCCTTTGAGGATATATTTATAAGAAACAATATTCCATATAAAATCGTTGGCGGAGTTAAATTCTACGATAGAAAAGAAGTAAAGGATATTTTAGCCTATTTAAAGGTATTGGAAAATCCAACAGATAATATATCCCTTAAAAGGATAATTAATGTTCCTAAAAGGGGGATTGGAAACACAACTATTGAAAAACTAGAGGAAATTGCCCTAGATAGGGGTGACTCTATCTATGAAGTATTATTAGACCTAGATAGTATTGACAATTTAAGTTCCAGGGCTAAAAACAATCTGAAGCCCTTTATAGATATGATGAATAGGCTAATGGCTTCAAAGGAGATAATGGGAGTAAAGGACTTCATAGAAGAAGTCATTAATACTACTGGTTATATTTTGGATTTGGAAAGGGAAAATAGTATTGAGGCACAGACAAGAATTGAGAATATTAAGGAGCTTGTATCTGTAGCCATAGATTTTGAAGTGAGAACTGGAGAAAGTAGTTTAGAGGAATTTTTGGCAACAATTGCTCTCCTGTCAGATATAGATAAGACTACAGACGAGACAAATGTTGTTACCTTGATGACTGTCCACAGTGCAAAGGGTCTAGAATTTCCTGTAGTCTTCTTAGTAGGTATGGAAGAAGGCTTATTTCCAATATCTAGAGCCTTGGATAATGAAAATGATTTGGAAGAAGAAAGAAGGCTTTGTTATGTGGCCATTACTAGGGCTGAGAAACAGTTATTTATAACAAATGCAAAGATAAGGACCATATACGGAAATGTAAATTACACCTTGCCTTCTAGGTTTATAGATGAAATGGGAGATGCAATTGAAAGAAGTAGAAAAGAAACATATAAAGAAAAACTCCTCCATGTAAAGGATTTTACTGGGAAGAAGGAAAAGCCAATAGACATAAAGCCATTCTTCAGTAAACCTAAGCCTAGTTTGAGGACCAATGAAAACCTAGAAGTAAATGTTGGGGATAAGGTTAAACATAAGAAATTTGGCCTAGGGACAGTAGTCCAGATTAAGGATAAGGATAATGACAAGGAACTGGTTATATCCTTTGATGGAGAAGGCTTGAAGAGATTATTATTATCTATAGCACCTATAGAAATAATGAGGTGATAATATGGACAAAGTTGAGAGGATAAGGGAATTAATCGAAATAATAAGCGACCTAAACTACCATTACTATACCCTAGATAATCCTAAGGTTAGTGATAAGGAGTATGACCTATTATATGATGAATTAGTTTCATTGGAAAAGGAGACAAATATAGTTTTCCCCTATTCCCCAACCCAGAGGGTAGGTGGAGAAATCGTAGATAAGTTTGAAAAACATACCCACCTAGGTAGACTTTGGAGCTTAGATAAAAGTCAAAGTTATGGAGACTTACTCAACTGGGATAATAGGGTAAAAAGGGCAATTAATGACTATAATTTAAATAATGATGATAAATTACCACAACCAAAGTATATTGTGGAATATAAATTTGATGGTTTGACTATAAACCTTACCTACAGAGATGGACTTTTAGTCCAGGGTGCCACAAGGGGTAATGGAATTGTGGGAGAGGCAATCTTACCCCAGCTTAAAACCATAAAATCTATTCCATTGATGATTGATTTTAAAGGAACTATGGAGGTACAAGGCGAGGGCCTAATGCCCCTATCTGCTCTGGAAGAATATAATAAGAGGGCTGTAGAACCCCTTAAAAATGCTAGAAATGCAGCAGCAGGGGCTTTAAGAAACCTGGACCCAAAGGTAACTGAGGAAAGAAACCTTAAGGCTTACTTTTATAATATAGGATATATTGAAGGAAAAACCTTTGATAATCATAGACAAGTATTAGAATTTTTGAAGGACAATAGGTTTCCAGTATTCCCTTACGCAAAGGCATTTGATTCCATAGAAGGAGTAATAGAGGAAATTGAAAAACTAAATGAAGAAAGACATAAACTAGATTTACTAACAGATGGACTAGTTATAAAAATAGATGATATTCGAACTAGGGAGATTTTAGGCTATACTAATAAATTCCCTAGATGGGCTATGGCCTATAAGTTTGAAGCAGAGGAAACTACTACAAAGTTAATAGATGTAGTTTGGAATGTGGGAAGGACTTCTAAGGTGACACCTACTGCCATACTTGAGCCTGTAGAAATTGGTGGAGCTACAGTTAGAAGGGCTACTTTAAATAATTATGATGATATTTTGAGAAAGGGAGTTAGGATAAACTCGAGGGTTTTAATTAGGAGGTCCAATGACGTAATACCTGAAATCTTAGGTACTGTTGAAACTGAAGAGGAGACCTTTGAAATAGAGAAGCCTAGCCATTGTCCAGCCTGTGGTTCAGAATTATATCAAAATGGTGTCCATATATTCTGCCCAAACTCCTTATCCTGCAAGCCTCAGCTAGTATCAAGACTAGTTCATTTTGCAAGTAGGGATGCTATGAATATAGAAGGATTCAGTGAGAAAACTGCTGAGAAATTTGTAGAGGAGTTAAATATTACTGACCTACCTGAAATTTATGAGGTTAAGTATGAAGACTTAATAAAACTAGAGGGATTTAAGGATAAGAAGACTAATAACTTGTTAGAAGCTATAGAAAGGTCTAAGGATATACCCTTAAACTCCTTCATATATGCCCTAGGTATAAATAATGTAGGTATTAAAACAGCAACGGATTTAGCTAACCATTATAAGTCCTTGGATAATTTGAGAAAGGCAAGCATTGAAGAATTGATAAGTGTTGGAGAAGTTGGTGAAGTTATAGCCAATAGTATTATAGAATTCTTCCAGGACCCTAGGATCAATGAAGCCATAGATAAACTCTTGTCTGAAGGTGTAAACCCATATTTCGAAGAAGTAGATGTAGAAGAATCAATATTTACAGAAAAAACAGTTGTTATTACAGGGACTATAGAAGGGTATAGTAGGAATGAAATAAAAGATATGGTTGAAAAAATGGGTGGGAAGGTTACAGGGTCAGTAAGCAAGAAGACAGACTATGTAATATTAGGTGAA
>JAAYQJ010000099.1 GCA_012519355.1 Tissierellia bacterium
AAATCCAGCCCAGCCAAGGCTTGTGTATATAGAAAATCCTGAGGATAATGTTTCAATAAATGGAACAGTTGACTTTACTTCTGATGGACTGGGTATCACTCCTTCCAATAGATTAGACAGCAATATGTGTTTATACGGAAAGGACTATACCTTAAGCTTCTTAGAATCCTTTAACCAGTTGTGGGAAGATGACACTGCCGTTAAGGATGTAAAGGAAAAGGTACTTGAACATATGAGAGTTCTTTATAAAGAGAATACTCCTGAATTCATATACTTTGTAACCCTATACAATATATTTAATGACTACCTTGATGAGCTAACCGAGGAAAATATTATTAAGAGTCGGACAGGCTTTAAAGAAACTCAAATATGGAACAAGCTATATAAGTTCCAGAAAGATGGAGTTATGGGAGCTATTGATAAGATAGAGAAGTATAACGGATGTATAATAGCTGATAGTGTAGGTCTGGGAAAGACCTTTACAGCGTTAGCAGTAATCAAGTACTACGAGCTTAGGAATGATAGGGTCCTAGTTATCGTTCCTAAGAAACTTCGTGAAAACTGGACAGTATATACTATGAATGATAAACGTAATATATTTGCAGACGATAGGTTTAACTATGATGTTTTAAACCATACAGACCTTTCTAGGACCAGTGGATTTTCTGGTGAAATTAATCTGGCAACCCTTAATTGGTCCAACTACGACCTTGTTGTAGTAGATGAAAGTCATAACTTTAGGAACAATCCACCAGTTAAAGACCGTGTAACCCGTTATGAGAGATTTATGAATGACATTATAAAAGCTGGGGTTAAAACCAAGGTACTCATGCTTTCAGCAACGCCAGTAAACAATAAGATGAATGATATAAAAAACCAAATAGCCTTTATAACAGAAGGGAAAAATGATGCCTTTGCAAGTGTTGGGCTAAACAATTTAGAATTAATATTAAGGAAGGCACAAGGTGTTTTTAACAGATGGTCTGAACTTCCGGATCCAGAGAGAACAACTGAAACCTTTGTCAACATGATGGACTTAGATTATTTTAAGCTTCTAGATACAGTAACAATTGCCCGTTCAAGGAAACATATAGAAAAGTATTATAACTTAGAGGAAATAGGCAAGTTTCCAACTAGACTGACACCTGAAAATAGGTATCCTGATATAGATATTGAGAATAAGTTTCCGCCGATTGGAAACATTAACAAGCTGATAAAAAGACTTACCCTATGTGTTTATTCACCTTTAGGCTATGTCTTGCCTGAGAAAAGAGCTTCCTACGAAAAGAAATATGATATGGAAGTTGGAATAAATAAAAGTATTTTTAGGCAGACAGATAGAGAGCGAAGTTTAGTTGGACTTATGAGAGTAGGAATGTTAAAAAGAATGGAAAGTTCCATAAATTCATTTGCTATAACTGTGGAAAATATCCTTTATAAAATAAATAAGACCCTTGAAGCCATCGAAGAAAGCCAACTGGACTATGACCCAGAAATGGATATTAATAATATTGACATAGATAATACAGAGTATGAAAGCCTGATGTTTGGTAATAACGTAAAGGTTCTATTACAGGATATGGACCTTATAAAGTGGCAGCAAGACCTCCTATACGATAGAGATAAACTTGAAACCATTTTATTGGAGGCTTTAGAGGTTACACCTGAAAGAGATGCTAAACTCATAGAACTTAGAAACTTAATTGAAAATAAAATAAGAAATCCTATAAATCCTGGAAACAATAAGGTTATTATCTTTACAGCTTTTGCAGATACAGCCAAATACCTATATAAGAATTTAGCAGATGATTTTGCTAAAAGAGGTATCTATTCTGCTCTTGTGACAGGTAGTGGGGACAATCATTCTACCCTACCTATACCAAAAGAATTAAGAGGGTTAGTTAAGATGTCAGATATAAACACTGTCTTAACCCTATTTTCACCAATTTCCAAAGAGTGCTCCAAGGTATACCCTGAGGTTAATAACTATATAGACATACTTATTGCAACAGACTGTATTTCAGAAGGCCAGAACTTGCAAGACTGTGATTATCTAATAAACTATGATATACATTGGAATCCAGTTAGGATTATTCAAAGGTTTGGGCGTATTGACCGTATAGGCTCTCAGAATCAAGCCATCAAGCTGGTAAACTTTTGGGCTACAAAAGACTTGGATGAATACATAAACCTTCAGCAAAGAGTAAAGGGCAGGATGGTTTTAGTAGATGTGTCAGCCACTGGGGAAGAAAATGTTATTGAAGCAGGTTCAGACAAGGAGATGAAGGATCTCGAGTATCGCAAGAAACAACTTAAGAAACTCCAAAGTGAAGTTGTAGATTTGGAAGATATATCAGGCGCTATATCAATAACAGATTTAACCTTTAATGACTTTAAGATTGAACTAATGGAATATATGAAGGTAAATAGAAAACTCTTAGACCAAGCACCTGATGGAATGTATGCCGTGGCTAAGATAGAAGAAGGTGTAAGAGATATTATAGAGCCAGGGGTAATTTTTACCCTAAGGCAGGTTGAGGGTAGGGGCCAATCCAAAGAGCAAAACCCCCTATTCCCCTACTATATGGTTTATATCACAGACCAAGGACAGGTAAAATTGTCCTTCCTCCATGCTAAAAATATATTAGACTACTACAAGAAACTATGCTCAGGTCAAAATAAGATTATGGAAGATATAGTTAAGGAGTTTAACAAGGAAACAAATGATGGGCGAAAAATGGAGCACTACTCTGACTTACTAGGGACGGCCATTGAAAACCTTTTAGGTAAGAAGCAAGAAGTTGGACTTTCAAGCTTGTTTTCCAAGGGTGGTACAACAATGCAGAAGAACTTCCTTGGTGGCTTAGAAGACTTTGAACTAATTACCTTCTTGGTTATTAAGGATTAAGGGGGGAAACCTATGGAGGCCTATAGATTTTTAAACATTCCAGATTCTTGCTTTGTAGGTAGCACTATCTATAAGAAGTTGTTTTATGAAAATGCTGACTTGGGGGTAAGGGATAAGGCTATTTTTACAGACGTTATTGAAAAAATAAGGTGGGTCTACTGCCTAAAGCCAGAAACAATAAACATCCCTAGCTTTAAGGACCAAATAAGGGATTATCCTGAAGTAGAAGTCATAGAAGTAAGGCTAAAAAAAGATACAAGTTTAAAAAGAATAGCCGAAATCATTATGCGGACTATCCCCTATCCTATGCTACTTATTTTTAAATGGGAGGACAAGAAACAGTTATATGTAGCCCATCAAAAGATAAACCAGAATGATAGTAGTAAAAACACCATAGAATATTTTATAGCTACTGGTTGGCTTGATAGTAAAAGTTTTTTATTCGCAAAGTTGGATATTAAAGAAATGAGATTTACTAACTATTATACCCTATATAGTGACCTTGTAGATGCTATTAGCATATATAAGGTAGCAGATATAGTAAAAGATAAGGTGCCTATTACAGGAATAGAAGCACGGGAACTAGCCAAGCAAATAGAAGAAATAGACGGACAGATTACTAGCTTAAGGGCTAGATTGAAAAAGGAAAGTCAGTTTAACCGTAAGATGGAACTGAATATTGAGATAAAGAAGTTGGAGCAGAAGAAAGACAAATTACTTGGAGGAGCATATGAACGATAAAGAAAAGCAAATACTAGATAAGCTTAAAGCATTAAAATCGGATTACCCAACAATTTATAGGTATATAAGATATATACTTATGGTTTTAATAGTAATAATTCCTTTAGCAATTTTCGGGCTTTATTTTATAGGTGACCATGGCCTTGTATTAATAAGAACAAATCTTACTGTTGGAGATGCTCTAGCATATCACGGGTCTTTCTTAGCTTTTATTGGAACTGTTTTACTTGGTGCCTTAGCCTTGTGGCAAAATGAAAAGGCTAATAAAATAAATGAAAGATTATTTAATTTGGAAAATAGTAGAGAAAATAAGGTCTTATTCGAGATGTATTTTTTGTATGTTGAAGAATTTAATAATATATTTGACCCTATTTATGTGCTGGGAAAACCAAATGATGGTAGAAGTAGTATAGATATTTATAATGTCATAAAGAGTAGCCAGTTAAAATCACTAAGCATAAAAAGGAGATTGCTTCTTCTAGATAAAGACAATTCAGGTCATACATATTTAGAATATGTTATGGATAAATATAATGAGATTTTAAGCATCGTACTTAATCCTAGTAATAGCCCAGAGGATATTTTTAAAGAGGTAATGAGATTTATAAAAGATAACAATGATAATAGTAACAGGAAATCGCTTGAATTTATGTATTATATCCGACAAAAATTTTTAAAGGAGGAATAATGAATGAAGGAAATAAATTTAAATGGAAAAAGCCCTGATATAGCAGAGGAAAACATTAAGAAGTTAAGACAAATTTTCCCTGACGTATTTACAGAGGACAAGGTTGATTTTGAAAAGTTACAACAGGTACTCGGTAACTATGTGGAAGATAGTAATGAACGCTATAACTTCACCTGGAATGGCAAGGGACGAGCATTACGACTATCGCAAACACCTTCATTAGGTACTCTTAGACCTTGTAAAGAGGAAAGTAAGGACTGGGACACAACCCAGAACCTTTACATTGAAGGAGATAATCTTGAAGTATTAAAGTTATTACAAAAATCTTACCACGGTAAGGTAAAAATGATATATATAGACCCACCCTATAACACTGGAAAAGACTTTGTTTATCCTGATAATTTCCACGATAGTCTTGAAAACTACAAGAAAATCACAGGTCAAGTGGATAGTGAAGGAAATAGGATAAGCACAAATACAGAGGCCAGTGGACGCTATCATACTGACTGGCTTAATATGATGTACCCTAGATTGAGGCTTGCAAGAAACTTGCTTACTGATGATGGGGTTATTTTCATTAGTATTGATGATAATGAAGTTGATAACCTAAAGAAGATTTGTAATGAACTGTTTGGGGAA
>JAAYQJ010000100.1 GCA_012519355.1 Tissierellia bacterium
ATGGAAAAGTCTCCGATTATAGCCAGCTTAGCACTGTAATTTATAAACTTTTGTAGAATTTCACCTGCTATACCTGTGCTAAGTATGAAGAAGTCTTCACAAATAAGCTCTTTATCTAGGATAATCTTGTTACAGTTTTTTTCAAATATGATTGTAGCCATAAGGTCCAGGGCTGATTGTGTATCCCTTATCAAAACTTCTTCACTTTCTATATATATAATGGTATCATTTTTACCGTAAAAAGTGTATTTCATTTATTACTCCCCCTCTGTTTTAAACTTAAGAACCAATTTTCTGCCTCTTCTATATTTGTCTTCCTAATCACTGACTTGTGCTGATATGCGAAAAGTGTTCTTTTTGTGTGCTCCACTTTTCCAATAGATAAAAAGAACAATGAGAAAAGATAATGTCTGGGCTATAGAAATCCGGATTACTTGGAATTCATCTGCCCCATGGCTTGTGATAATGTGTAGGATATTAATTACAGTGTTATTTACAAAATGGTCTGCCATGGGCATCCACAGTGAACCAGTTATTTTAGTCAGCAAGGAGAATTTAAATCCTGTAATTCCAGTAGTTATTAAAAGCATAAGAGCATAGAAAAAGGCCCCCTTAGCACTTATTTCCCCATCTAACAGGTTCCTTATTGGAGCAGCTATATGCCAAAGTCCAAATAGGATAGAAGATAGGATAATAGATCTAATAAAAGAATATTTAGTTTCTGCAAGTTTGACAAATAAGCCTCGGAAGATACCTTCTTCCATAGCCACATTTATGATATTGCCAATAATACAAATTAACATAAATAATAAACCTGTTTGATTACCTATATTACCGTCAATAGAATAGCTTGTTACATATAGGTGTAAACTTGGACTATTGCCTCTAGAAAATTGTATAAGAATCTCAATTCCATAGGCGATTATAAAGACAAAAACACCGAGGACCAAGCCATATACTATGTTTTTCCCTATTGATTTGTTGGAAAAGCCTACTTCAGGCCAGGTCAGTGAAAAATACTTAATGGCAAGGATTAATACGAAAAAGCCAATTAACTTATGTACAAATGCTTCACCTATAATACTTTGGTCAGTACGAATAAACATATATTCAATTACCCTGAATAAATAACAAATCAAATATATGAATATTATCCCCCATATTGGATACCACTTCTTATTCCCCTTCAACCCAGTCCCCCCATAAATAGATATGTTAGTATCCCTATTATTTTATTTTATACTATTTTTAATGATATCATACCAAAAAAGGAGTAGCCAGGCTACTCCTTTACTTAATAAGCTGCTATTGGTCCATAAGGCCCATTTATTATTTCTATATTGGTTTCAAAAATATCTGTTAGGATTTTTGAATCCATGATCTCTTCGACTGTTCCAAAGGCAGCAATCTTCCCATCTTTCATAGCGCATATCCTGTCAGAATACTTAGATGCAAAATTTATATCGTGCATAACAGTCAAAATTGTTCTTCCAAATTTATCAGCTGCATATCTTAAATGGTCCATCATCTGAACAGAACGAGCCACGTCTAGATTGTTTAAAGGTTCATCTAAAAGTACATATTCTGTTTCTTGGCAGAGTACCATTGCAACATAGGCTCTTTGCCTTTGACCTCCAGAAAGCTCATCTAGGTACCTATTCTCTAAGTCATTTAGGCCTAAAAAATCAATATATTTGGAAACTATATCCTCATCCTCACCAGTTAACCTTCCCTTTGAATATGGAAAACGTCCAAAACCAACTAATTGCCTTACAGTTAGCCTAGTGACAAAATGGTTTTCTTGACGGAGGATAGTCAATATCTTTGCCAAATCATCCGATTTAGAATTAGTAATATCCATGTTTGCTACCTGAATTTGACCTTCATCCATTTTCAATAGTCTACCAATCATCAATAGTGTTGTAGATTTTCCTGCTCCATTTGGTCCAATGAGAGAAGTAATACCAGCCTTTGGAATTGAAATATTTAAAGGCCCTATCTCTACCTCATCAGAATATATTTTTTTTACATTAGCTATATTTATCATAAAGTTCCCTTCCTTAACAATACTATTAAAAATGTAATTCCACCAAACATTTCTATAATAATTGATACTACTCCTTGTGCATTGAATACATGATACATAAAGAAGTATGCTGCAGTTATTATCAAAAATCCTATAGCAAGGGCCATTGGGAATATATACCTATGGTCATAGGTTGATGCTGCTTGATAGGTCAGAGTTGCAACTAAAAAGCCATAGAAAGTAAGGGGGCCAACTAGGGCTGTTGAAACTGACATCAAAACAGAAACCAGTATTAGACCAATAATGACTCCTACTTGATGCTTAACTCCCAATGCAGTAGAAACATCCTTGCCAAGGGACAATACATTTAGTTTTTTAGAGTAAGTAAGAAGTATAATTGCAGCTATTATAACAATTGGAATTGCTATAGAGAAATAACTAGGATCTGCATTATTAACTGAACCGAATAATCTTGCCTGTAGTATATCAAACTCTGATGGGGCAAGTAGCCTTCTCATAAAAGATGATAGGGCTCTTAGGCCAGTTCCAATTATAACTCCAACTAGTAACATAAGCTGTAAATCTCCATACTTTCCAGAAAGAAGCCAGCCATAAAGCATTAAGCTCATCAAGACCATAGCAATAACTTGGAATAAAAATGCTCCTACTCCACTAAAAGACAAAAATGTACTAAGTCCAAAGAAAAACATGGTGCAAGTCTGAATTGTTGAGTATAGTGCTTCGAAACCTAAAAGGGAAGGCGTTATAACCTTGTTATTGGTAATGGATTGAAAAGCTACAGTGGATAAAGACTGACAAATTGCAGCTATAACCATAGAAATTATAGCTACCATCCTTCTTCTAACTACTGGAATAAATGAAGGTGAGGTTACTGGAACTGGATTGTTATATACCAAAAGTCCATAAGATGCCAATAGACCCAAAGCAATTAAGCTTGTAAGTAATATCCAATAACGTCTTTCTTCTTTCTTAGACCGAAATGCTCTTGCAGACCTACTTTTAGTATGTAGCCTTGAACCAACTCTAGTACTTTCTTGTTTTCCAAATGCAAACTCGTTCATCTTGACCTCCTTTGTCTCAATAGAACTACTATAAAGACTACTGCCCCTGCTGTTCCAAGTATCATAGAAACAGGTACTTCAAAGGGCTTAATAATAGTCCTAGAAATTATATCACAAGCAGTTAAAGCACCCATGCCTATTACACACACCCAAGGCAGGTTAGTTCTAAGATTATCACCCCTATACATGGAAACAATATTGGGAACAATTAAACCTAGGAAAGGCAAATTACCTATAACAGCTGCCACAATTCCAACTGCAAATGCAATAAGACCAGTACCCAATAGGACTATATTGTTATAGTTTAATCCAAGGCTTGTGGTCATGTCTTCTCCGAGTCCAGCTAAAGTGAATCTATCAGCATAGATAAAAATAAAGAAAGTAATTACAACGATTAACCATAAGTATTCGTATCTTCCAATCTGCACCGGTGCAAAAGAACCTACAAACCAAGTTTCAATATTTTGGGTCATTTTGAATACAAGGCCAATAAAGGTAGAAAAAGCAGAAATCACTGCCCCAAGCATCATTCCAATAATAGGTACTATTAGGGATGAACGGAGCCTTACTCTTCTTAAAAAGAAAAAGAAAATCATAGTACCAACAAAGGAAAAAATAATGGCCCCAGTCATTCTTTGAACTAAAGTTGGTGCAGGGAAAAATAAGTAGACGAAAGTAAGCCCTAAGCCTGCCCACTCAATAGTCCCTGTTGTAGTAGATTCAACCAAGCGGTTCTGAGTAATCATCTGCATTACTAAACCCGACATGGACATTGCAGCTCCAGTGAGCATTAATGCAAGGGTTCTTGGAACACGAGTGATGAAGAACATTTTCATTCCGTCTTCTTGGCCACGGATATCGTAAACTCCTGTAAATAGTGACATTATGCCTAAAATTAAAACTATTAAAATCGCTATAATAAAGGATTTAGTCCATATTTTATTGTAGTTATAGGATTTGGGCTGAGAATTCTCAGCCCTAGTTATTGTTTGGATTGTATTATTTTGCACTTTAGATACTCCTTTACTTACTTGCTAGTGCTTCTGCAAGGTCTTGGAATAATTCTAGATAAGTTTGAATTGATTCATTGGTGTAGGTGTCTGCTGGTGCATAAACTATATTCTTTTCAATAACTGCCTTTGTATTTTGAAGAGCAGGTGAATTGTCTATTACATCCTGGGCAGGAACAGCATCACTTGTAGAAGAAACTGCTGCATCACGATCTAACACGAAAATCCAATCAGGATTGCTTTGAGCAATAGCCTCTACGGAAATTTCATCGCCTTGATGGTCTGAAGTAGCACTCTTAATATCTAGGGATGGCACCCATCCAAAGATTTCATACATTGGTCCCCAAACACGTCCTGAGCTAGGAGCAGAAAAACCAATATTTCCACCAGAAACTATTACACTCATAATCGTATCTCTTCCATTGTATGAAGATTTTACATCCTCTATAGCCTTATCAAATTCAGCCACTAGGGCCTCAGCTTCATCATTTTTGCCAAAGATTTTTCCTAATGCTAGGGTAGAGTTCTTAAGTCCATTTACTAGGTTTTCTCCTGGTGTAGCAGCAGCTTCTGAAACATCGAAGTTTAAATCTATAACAGCTGCCTTCGGTACTAAAGCCTTTATATCTTCATAGAAAGTTGCAAATCTTTGGCCAACAATTACAAGGTCCGGTTCTACAGCTGCAATAATTTCTAGATTTGGTTCACGGTGGTTTCCAATGTCTAGAACTGACTCATCAGCTACATAAGGTAAATCTGCAGGCATTACACCCTTTGGAACAGCAGCCAACTTAATTCCCCAGTCAGCTAAGGTTTCAAAAGTCCTATTGTCTAAGGCAACTACATTCTTTGGATTTACTGGAACAGTAACAGTTCCATGAACATCTGTAATTTCAACTGTTGTAACCTTGTCGCCTTGTTCATTGTTGGATTCATCGATAACTGCTTCTTTATTAAGATCAGGTTGATTAACTACATTACTAGACTTTGAACAAGCTGTTGCCATTAAGGCAAAAATTGTTATTACAGAAATAAGTACAAATAATTTAGACTTTTTCATAATATCCTCCCTTTATATGTAAAATTTAATATGTAGCTGCTGAAATGATAGATTAATATCACCATACTATGTAATCGATAGCTTATTGTATTTGATAACGATTATCATTTTCAACAACTGCTTTTAATATAACAAATCCTAGTAAAACTGTCAACTATTTTTTATTAAAAAAGGACCTAGAATATTTTCTAAGTCCATTTTTTTCTATTTCAATTTATTGTTATCGATTTCAAGAAGAATTGGGGTATGGTCCTGTC
>JAAYQJ010000101.1 GCA_012519355.1 Tissierellia bacterium
TACTAGACATATTTGATAGATTTAACTTTACTATAAATGAAGCAGAACCCCTTGAAAAAGATGTAGCAGTTGACCCTGAAATGTTAGGAAAAATCTTTGAAGAATTGTTGGAAGTAAGCGATAGAAAGTCCAAGGGAGCCTTCTATACTCCAAGGGAAATTGTCCATTACATGTGCCAAGAAAGCCTAATAAATCACTTGGTAAATGAAGTAGGAGTACCCTATGAAGACATGAAAGAGTTCATACTCTATGGAGAATTAATAAGGGATGCAGATAATAGAAGAAATGTAGGATATGGAAAAGGGTTTACCATAAAGGAGTCAATACTTAATAATATCTCAGAAATAGATGATGCACTTAGAGATGTGAGAGTCGCAGATCCAGCAGTTGGTTCTGGAGCCTTTCCTCTAGGAATGTTAAATGAGATTGTTAAAGCTCGTAATAATATAACTGAATATATAATCAGGAAAGATAAGGAAGGGGCGTTTGGTGAAAAATATGGAGAAGAATTTATAAGAAATTGGCGTTCTCCTTATCAGATGAAACTAGATACAATAAAAGATTCTATTTTTGCAGTAGATATAGAACCGTCAGCAATAGATATAACAAAACTAAGACTTTGGCTATCCATAGTAGTAGACCAAGAAATAGATGGAATTAATATAGAGCCTAATCCCCTACCTAACCTTGATATGAACATTCATGTAGGTAATAGTCTGATTGATGAGTATGAAGGTATAAAACTATTTGATAAGTCCATATTAGAAAAGAAGAAAAAAAATGAAAAGAAGAAAAATCAAAAAATAGAACAAATGAGACTATTCTTTGATTCAGAGGAAATCCTAAATGAAATGTTTGAGAAGCAAAGTCAATATTTTGCTGAAGTAGATGAAGGAAATAAAGAGTTTTTAAAATTAAGAATAGATGAACTAAGAGATCAGTTAATTAACCAGCGCTTAAGAGAGGCAGGGAACACTGAAGCTATAGAAAAATATAAAGAAATCAAAAAAGAAAAGACAAAGCCATATTTTATCTGGGAATTGGAATTTGCAAAAGTATTTAAGGAAAAAGGTGGGTTTGATATTGTTATAGGGAATCCGCCATATGTAGGAGAAAGTGGAAATAAAGATATATTTAGACCTATTGCAGAAACTGAATTTGGGAAAAAACATTACTTAGGTAAAATGGATTTATTTTACTTTTTCTTTCATATTGCTTTAGATATCGGAAATGAAAATTCGGAGATATCATTTATTACAACTAATTACTATCCAACAGCCTTTGGTGCTAAAAGGTTAAGATTAGATTTAAAAGAACGGTCATATATTAGAAAACTGATAGACTTTAATGAACTTAAAATCTTTGACTCAGCAAGAGGTCAACATAACATGATTACAATTCTAACAAAAAGAAAAGATGAAGATATTATCGCTGAAACTTGTCTAACTAGCAGGACGGGGGATGCAGATTCTAAAATTTTAAATGCTATAACAAGTTGGGAAGATAAGCAGTCAAAATATAATAATTTGAATCAAGATAATATTTATGAAGGTGAAGAAAACTATATAAGGTTGAATGGAGTATTGGGTAGTACTGTAAATTCCATAGAAAGTGTTATAGGTAAGTTATCCAAATTAGAAGTTAGGCTAGGGGATATAGCTGAAATTAATCAAGGTGTCGTTACAGGCTGTGACTATATATCAGGAAGAAACATTAATAAAATTACTGACAAATCGAACATAGAAAAAAATGACGGTATATTTGTTTTAGACATGCTAAATAAGAGAGATAGTAAAAAATTAAATGACTTTAATGAAGGAGTTGAATTATTAAGAGACTTTTATAAAAACTCTGATATTGAAAGATATTGGTGTAAGACTTATCCCGAAAAGAAAATAATTTATTATCCTGATAAATTAGATGGAAATAAATACCCTGATATTTTAGAACATTTGTTGCCTTATAAAGAAATATTAGAGTCCAGACTAAAAACCTATAATGAGAAGTATCATTGGACTGCAATTCATAGGCCAAGGTCAGAAAGAATCTTTAATGAGTGTAAAATAGTGGTGCCATATAGAGCAAAAAAGAATAATTTTGCCTATAATGATGTAGAGTGGTTTTGTCGATCAGATGTTTATGTAATAACTCAAAAAGATCCAAAATATAATTTGAAATACTTATTAGCATTATTAAATTCTAAACCATATTATACTTGGCTATATTATAAAGGCAAAAGAAAAGGTGAAACATTGGAATTATTCCAAGTTCCATTATCTGAAATACCAATAAAAAATGTTAACCAAAATACACAAAATAAAATTATTTCAATTGTTGATGATATTTTAGATATAACAATACAGGAAGATTATTTAAGAAATTTAGAAAAACATAATAAAGTATCTGAATATGCAAGAGAAATTGATCAAATAGTATATGATTTATACAATTTTACGGAAGAAGAAATTAAATTAATTGAGGAACACTATGGAGAGGAGTGAATGAAATGTCAAGCTTTAATTATGAAATTCTAGAAGAAATAGGACAAGTATCAGAATCATCCAAGGGTTGGACAAAGGAATTAAATCTTATAAGCTGGAATAAGAGAGATGCTAAGTATGATTTGAGGGACTGGGCTCCA
>JAAYQJ010000102.1 GCA_012519355.1 Tissierellia bacterium
ATCCAGACATGTTGGCTGTAGCTTTTGTTATGAATGAGGATGAGGTCATAGAAGCACTAAAAGAACCTTTTGTTTATGTCGCCAGTGATGGATTATTAAATAGAGGTCAGGGACATCCTAGAGCAGCAGGTACATTCCCAAGAGTAATAGGTAAATATGTAAGAGATGAAGGCAAACTAGATTTATTAGATCAATTGAAGAAAATGACAAAATTACCAGCCAAAAGATTAAAGTTAGAGAAAAAAGGAGAATTAAGGGAAGGAATGGATGCTGATATAGTAATATTTGACTATGATAAGATTATAGATTGTGCTACATTCCAAAATCCAACAGAAAAACCAAAAGGTATTGAATATGTTATAATTGATGGTAAGATAGCATTAGAAAAAGGTAGTGTTTTGAACAACAGGCTAGGTAAAGCCATTAGAAGATTTCAATGAAAAGTGGAGGGTATAACATGTTAGATAGAATTAATGAAATCACCAATAAGATATTTGAAGATTTGAAAGAATTAAGTGAATATATTTATCATAATCCAGAATTAGGATATGAAGAGTTTAAATCTTCAAAAGCCCATATAGACTTATTAAAAAAATATGGATTTTGTGTTGAGGAGGAGTATCTAGGAATAAAAACAGGATTTAAAGCTTATTATGAAAGTAAAAAGCCTGGGCCAACTATAGCCTATTTATCAGAATACGATGCTCTACCTGGTATTGGCCATGGTTGTGGCCATAATCTCTTGGGAACAACTAGTACTGGTGCTGGGATTGTATTAAAACATTTTCTTGATGAAATAGGTGGTACAGTAGTAGTTTTTGGTACACCAGCTGAAGAAACCAGTGGTGCAAAGGTATTAATGGTAGAGCAAAATGCCTTTGATGATATCGATGTAGCAATGTTAGCACACCCTGCAGCTTCTTATTACAAGAGTGGTAGCTCTTTAGCTTTAGAACCTATCCAATTCACTTTTAGGGGAAAAGCTGCCCATGCAGCTTCGGATCCAGATAAAGGTATCAATGCATTAGATGCTGTCATAATGACTTTTAATAGTATAAATGCTTTAAGAGAACATATTTTGCCCTCTGCAAGGATTCATGGAGTTATTACGGAAGGCGGAAAAGCTGCTAATATAGTTCCTGATTTAGCTATTGCTCAGTTTTATGTTAGGGCTACTACAAAATCATATTTAGAGGAACTATCCGAAAAGGTTAAGAACTGCGCAAAAGGTGCAGCTTTGGCTACTGGTACTAGCTTGGAAATATCTAATTATGAGCTTAAATATGATGATTTAGTGACAAATGAAACTCTATCAGAAGTATATAATAAAAGTTTGGAAATTCAAGGTATAGAAGACTATGATAAGACAAGGGACTCCTTCGGCTCCCTGGATATGGGAAATGTAAGCCATGTATGCCCTGCCATTCATCCTTATTTTGGAATATGTGAAGATGATAGTATACCTGCTCATACAGAGGAGTTTAGAGATGCAAGCTTAAGTGATTTAGCTTATAAAAATATGATAATTACAATTAATGCTTTAGTAAATACAGGAGTTCAAGTAATAAGGGATAAGGAACTTTTGGATAGAATTAAAGCTGAATTTAATACATTCAAAAATAAAGCCA
>JAAYQJ010000013.1 GCA_012519355.1 Tissierellia bacterium
ATTTCGCTTAAGCTAATTAAAAATTCCATAACTAATAATTTTACTGAGAAGGTACAGCATCAGTTTAATATCAGAATATCATTCATAGAATATTTTAGAGGAGGAGAAAGAAAAATGGCAGATGTAATGAGGGATATTAGAGAGACTTTGCGAAAAAAAATAAACTCAGGAGAATATGAAAGCATTGATTCAGATGAAGAATACTTCTATGCCGTTGGTCAACTATTAAGATATTATATTTCACTAAATAAAACCACCAAAAAAAACCATTCCTTACTTAATCCATTCTTAAATCTAAAAAGCAATAAAATTCTAAAGGATAGGCTTGCACTGTTTTTTAAAAAATATAACTATACAATACCCGAAAAATCTTTAAGATTTAATAATATTTACAAATTAATTATTTCTTATCAACCACAGACCGAAATAAATCAAGATTATATTATAGCAGGGTATATTTCAAACAGTCTAATTTATGAGAAAAAGGAGGATAAATAATATGAATAAAAGAGTCTATGGCGTACTAGGTATTTCTTCAATTATGTCTAATTGGAATGCGGATTTTTCTGGTTTCCCTAAAACCACATCGGATGGAAATGTATTTGGTAGTGATAAAGCACTAAAGTATCCCATGAAAAAAATGTGGGAAAATGAAGGCGAAAAAGTCTTATACATTAAATCATTAAAGGTCTCTAAAGACGAAAAGAAGGATGAAATAACTATTGTACCCAGATCCTTAAAAGAGAGATACGAGCAGTTATTTAATGTGGAGGATTTGAAGGATGCCAAGGATACTGAAACCGTTTTAAAAAATATCTTTACAGCAATAGATGTAAAAAATTTTGGTGCAACCTTTGCTGAGGCAGGAAATAATATTTCAATAACCGGAGCTGTTCAAATAGGACAAGGTTTTAATAAATATGCCGATTCCGTTGCAGAAGAACAGCAAATACTATCTCCTTTCAGAGATGCTACTAAAGATGGTAAGAAAGAAGAGCAAAATGAAGATTCTGAAAAGGGAGAAGCTAAGAGTTCAACATTAGGAACCAAAATTGTTAGTAATGAAGCTCACTACTTCTATCCATTTGTAATTAATCCTCTGGCATATAAAGAATATGTCGAAATGGGAGTAACAAACGGATACACAGAAGAAGATTACTTGAGATTTAAAAGAACCTCCTTGGTTGCTGCTACCTCTTATGCAACTAATTCAAAAATCGGATGTGAGAACGAGCTGGGCATATTTATTGTAACAAAATTAGATACTTATCTTCCAAACTTATCAGAATATATTAGTTTTGAAAAACTTGATAGTAAGAATATAATAACATTCGATTTTAGTGAACTTATAAGAGAGTTTAAGGAAGAAATCGAAAGTGTAGAGATATATTATAATCCTTATACAACTGAAATTATTGGTAATATTGAGGGGGCAAAATACTATAATATTTTTACTCAAAAAGAGGTGTAGTCTATGGATATATTAAGATTTACCCTTACAGGGAGAACAGCTTTCTTTAAAAAACCAGAGGTAAACACCTACTATTATTTTTCATTTGGAAATATAGATAAAGTCGCCTTGCTGGGTATACTGGGTGCAATATTAGGCTATAAGGGTTATTCAGATACAAAAAAGAATAACGATGATTTACCGGAGTTTTATAGTAAGTTAAAAAATATAGAACATAGTATTGTTCCAAAAAATAAATTTGGATTCATTAATAAGAAAATTCAACGGTTTAACAACTCGGTTGGCTATGCTTCAAGAGAATTAGGTGGAAATCTTATTGTAAAAGAACAATGGCTTGAAAATCCACAATGGGATATATATATAAAATTAAATATAGATATTGCAGACAAGTTAGCTGATTCTATTATTAATAATAAATGTGTATATATCCCATATCTCGGAAAGAACGATCATCCTGCAAACATCTGTGATGCCAAAATATTACATGAATGTAATATTAGTACACATTATACCAGTA
>JAAYQJ010000103.1 GCA_012519355.1 Tissierellia bacterium
AAGAAGTGAAAACAATTCCTGATATATATGTTAATCCAACTGGACCAATTCCTTTTAATAACTATAGTCAGGACGAGGCTGTACAATATATTTGTAACTTAAAGTAATAGGATAAAAGCCAAGGGATATCCCTTGGCTTTTATCTAATATTGACCTATTGATTATACAGAATCTCTAATTTGGAAATATTTTTCTTCTAAATCCTCTAAATGATAAAATATGTGGACTAAATCCTTTCCAAAATCAAGTAGTAAATAGGATCCATCCTCTTCCCTTTTTTCTACTACTTTTTTCTCCCCTAAAATGGCCAGCTTTCTATTTAATTCAGTATGGCTCATATATGGTATGCTATTTAGTATTTCACTATATCTTTGGTTTCCTTGATTTATGGATTTTAATATTTCAGGTATCCATCTCAATTTAATCAAATCTTGGACTATTTCAAATCCATTGTATATTTTATTTTTCATCATATCACCTCTACGAACAAATTTGTGCCTTTTTGTTTCTTTTATTTTATCATATAATTTAGATAAAGGAAAATGAAATATGAAAATTAATTAGAAATATAAGGAGGATGTATATGAAACATATTGAATCATTACAAAAATATTTATCTAATCTGGCAGTCCTAAATGTGAAGCTTCATAATATACATTGGAATGTTGTAGGAAACCAGTTTGTACAAGTACACGAATTTACAGAAGAAATTTATGACAAATTATTTGAAGCTTTCGATGAAGTGGCAGAATTGTTAAAGATGAAGGATGTATATCCCCTATCTACAATGGCTGAATATCTTGAAAAATCCGATATAGAAGAAATAAAGGCTAAGGATTTTTCAATTAAAGAATCCCTTGAAGTAGTTAAAAAGGATTTAGAACTGATGAAATCCCTAGCTACTGAAATTAGAAACTTGGCTGACGAAGAAGGAGACTTTGAAACAGTTGCAATCTTTGAAGACTATGTAGCAGATTATAGCAAGAACATCTGGTTCTTAAACTCTATGTTGAAATAAGTCTAAACCCCTTAGGACAATATGTCCTAAGGGGTTTTATATTAAGCTAAATTTCTCTTTTCCAGTTTTTTGGTGCAAGAAGGGCCACTAGGGTAAATAACTCCAACCTACCTAAAAGCATAAGGAAAGATAAAAAAATTTTTGATACTTGACTAAACTCACTAAAACTCTCCATAGGCCCCACGGTTCCAAATCCTAGTCCAATATTACTTAAGCTAGCTATTACAGAGCTAGCTGCAGTAATCATGTCTACACCTTCTAGTGATATTAAAATAGTGGATAGTGCAAATATGATAATATATAAACCTGCAAAACTATATATTCCTGCTAAGGTTTCGTTTGATAAGACTTTAGAATTTAGTTTAACTGGACTCATTGCCCTTGGATGAAATATCTTGAGGACTTCTCTTTTTATCAATTTAAATATGATTAAAATCCTAATAATTTTCATACCTCCGGCAGTTGAGCCAGCACATCCCCCTATAAACATGAGAAGCAATAAAATGGATTTGCTAAAACTTGGCCATAGATCAAAATCAGTAGTATAATACGCTGTAGTAGTAATAATTGAACCTACATGGAAGAAGGAATCCTTAAAAGCTAATCCTAAACTAGAATAAGAAGTCTTATATAGATTAATTCCAATGGCTATTGATGCAATAAGGATAATAATAAAATATAATTTTAATTCCTCATCTTTTAATATTTCCTTCCATTTTCCTTTAAATAAAGAATAATAAATCGAAAAGTTTACTCCTGATAAAATTGTAAATAGACCTATAATAAAATGAATATAATTGCTGTTATAGGCCGCCATATTAGCATTTTTAATAGAAAATCCGCCAGTTCCCACTGTACCAAAAGTATGTACTAAGGATTCAAATAAAGACATACCTCCAATTTTCAGAAGGATTACTTGAATAACTGTAATAGTAATATAGGTTCCATATAAGATTTTAGCTGTATCTTTAATCCGTGGGACAAATTTTCCTGCAATGGGTCCTGGAGTTTCAGCTTTAAATAGTTGAAAACCACTGATGCCAAGGGCTGGTAATAGGGCTAAGGTAAATACTAGTATTCCCATACCACCTATCCAATTGGTAAAAGACCGCCAAAATAAAATGCCTAATGGCAACATCTCCACATTACTTACAATTATTGCACTAGTTGTTGTAAAACCTGCAACTATTTCAAATAGTGCATCAATATAAGTTGGAGTGCTTCCCGATATGTAAAGGGGCAAGGCCCCAAAAATAGATATTAGAACCCAACCAATGGATACTATAGCTAATCCATCCATGGGTCTAATATATCTATCATCAGTTTTCTTTCTATTTAATATAAATCCTGTAATTCCAGTAATGATTATGGTAATTAAAAAGGCCAACCTATCTGCCTGAACAGTATAAATAGATATTAGTAAGGAGGGTACCATAAAGAGGGCTTCCAGTATTAATATACTACCTAGTACCCTTAGCACGATTCCATAATTCACTTAATATACCCCCCTTTTGGGACTTAAAAAACATTTTTAAAGTTGGTAAGTTTTCAGATAAACAAAATACTACTATTCTGTCATTAGCTTGTATCCTAGTTTTCCCATTAGGTATTATTACTTCACCATTGTGTACTATTACTCCGATTATAATGCCCTTAGGAAGCTTTAATTCTTCTAAGGATTTCCCAACTATTGGTAGGTCTTTTCCTATTATGATCTCTGTTACTTCTCCATCCCCACCCAATAATAGAGATACAGAGACAATTTTACCACCTCTAATAACTTTCAATACTTCACTTGCTGTAATATAAATTGGATTTAATGCTGCATCTATGCCCAATCTATCTATTATTTTAGTATAATTTTGTCTACTTATTTTTGCAATTGTTTTAGGTACTCCTGATTGCTTAGCCATCAGGGCCATTAGGAGATTTTCTTCATCAAAGCCTGTAACTCCTACAAAAGCATCCATTGATGAAATACCTTCTTCCTCTAATAAATGAATATCTGTACCATCTCCATGAATTATCAGTATATCCCCTAAATCCTCTGATAGTTGATGACATCTTTCCTTATTTTGCTCTACTAATGTTACCAAAATATTATCCTTAGTTAGCTTTTGGGCTAAATAATAACCAATATTACTTCCCCCTAAAATCATTACTTTTTCTACTTCTTTGTTGATAATATCCTTAGAAATTCTATTATTTAAATTTTGAATATCTGTAGTTTTCCCGATAACATAGATCATATCATTAGCCATTAACTCTGTGGAACCATTTGGAATTATAATCTCTCCATTTCTAGATATGGCAGTAATCAATAAGCCTTCAAAGTTTTCTAAATCCATTAATCTCTTTCCTACAAATTCTTCCATATGCTCTATATTGAAATCTATCATTTGGACTTTTCCACTGACAAATTCATCAGAATAAAAATTATAATTCTTTAATAGGTATTTTTCTATTGCTTGAGCAGTTGCCAAGTCAGGGTTTATGATATAATCTATTCCCAATTCATGTTTAATAAAATCCAATTGCTCCATATAATCTGGATTTCTAATACGAGCTATGGTTGTTTCACAGCCTAGTTTTTTTGCTAATGAACATATTAATGTATTGGTTTCATCGCTATTAGTTGTTGCCACCAATAACTTATAATGTTCTATTCCTAACTCTTTTAAGACACTTATTTCTATACCATTAGCTAATACAGTCAAAACATCTAAATGCTCATTAACAAAATCCAAAGTTTTTTGATTATAGTCTACTACCGTTACATCTATATTGTCCATAACCATAAGCTCTGCTAGTTTATATCCCAGCTTTCCAGCTCCCACTACCATTACCTTCATATTTTCACCTCTTATTAGATATATAAACCAAGCATATATTTACCTTGCTATTTTCCCTCACTTAATTGTTTCTTATCTATACCAGTGTTATATAAAATTCCAAGGACTATTAGTATTCCTCCTATTATTTTACCCTTTGATATAAAGTCAAATCTTATATAATCAATTATTACACCAGCAAAGATTTGTCCAATAAAATTTAATAATACAGTATATATGGCTGGTATCTTTGGAACAATAATATTTGAACTGGCTACAACTAATACTCCTAAGCTTCCTCCTAAAAAAGCATAAAAGGGTATATTCCCCAAACTATTTATATCTAAAGAACTTCCCAATATGAATACTAAAATTGTTATCAATATAAGTCCTACTATATAGTTTATAAAAGTTCCTTGAAATACTCCTACTTCCTTGCCTAAACCTGCATTTACTACCATAGACATTATGGTTAGAAATCCACCTATAATAGCTAATATAATATATATCATAAGCCCTCTCCTTAATATACGGTCATTATAACAATTCCAATTAGGATTATGGAAAAACCTATAAGTTTTTTTGGCTGAAACTTATAGACATCCATTCCCATTAATCCAAAGTGGTCTATGACAGATGATAATAATAACTGTCCAAAAACTCCTAAGGATAAAGTAAGTGATGCTCCAAGGTTTGAAAAACATATATTGTTTA
>JAAYQJ010000104.1 GCA_012519355.1 Tissierellia bacterium
AGAATTTTTACAACATTTTTCTAGGATGAATGGTATAGATATTGATTCTGTAACAGAAAAGAATGGAGCTTTGATTAGAAATGGCATATAACTTAGAAACTTTACTAAATGAAATAATCAAAGAATACGGATCTAACAAAGGATATATAAAGCCTAATATTAGATGGTCTAACTATAATCGTTTATATTCTTTTGGTGAATATAGATACTGGGATAATACAATAGAGATTAGCCCCTTTCTTAATGATGATAAGATAGATGTAGAGACCTTGAAGTCGGTAATTTATCATGAATATCTCCATCAAGAATACCAGGAACATAATAAGGACTTTAACAAGAGAGAAAGCCTATTCCCAAATGCAAGAAAACATAACAAAATATTGGAAGAGTTTTTTGATAATATAGAGGATTTACCCCCTAGAGAAGTAAAATTAACTTTAGACTATAAGGAAGATCTAGTTTTTTGTATATTAAATGGCGTAAAGCTAGAAGAGTATTTATTAGCCTTCTATGCTTGCAATGGCAATTACTATATAGATTTAGGAAAAAATATAAAGTTACCTTTTAAAAATGAATCAGAAATATATCATGATGTAATATGGCTAGTAGAAGGTGATGATTTATATTATCTGGTGGGCATTTCTAAAGATGTTAAATTTTCAAATGCTAGGAAGGATGTATCACTAGAGCCGTTTTATTCAGATAAATTCCCATATCAAGCTACAGCATCAATAGAAAATACATCATTATTTATGGATATAGGATGTACTATTCCCTATAATCTTTCACCAGCAGAAAAGGATTTAGGAATATTCTTATTGAAAGATATTAAAGATTTTTCAGATAAAGATGTAATAAATTATATTAATTCCTATGACTTTGACTTATATGATGTTGGATTTGCAAAGAAGGCTTTATATAGCACTACACCTTTAATTGAGAATGATCATAAAAAACTTATTGAGTTAGCCTATAAAGAAGAAAATAGCATGAGAGCGATATGGATAGCAAATAAAGCTAAACTAGAGAAAGAATGTTATGATACAAAACTTTGCTTGGCAGATTGTTTACTAGAAGGGTTATTGTTTGAGGTGGCACTTGAAGAATACATGGATTTACAAAATATAGATACTGAAAATGAAGAAATAAATAGAATAATATTGGATATTAAAAGTATCCTTATGAGATTAAAATAATATCTAAATTTTATAAATATAAATTTAGAACTGTATAGATACAAAGTTACTGAAATAAAGGTAGAAGAGAAATAATTTTGAGTGGTTTGTAGATGAAATTGCTAATCAAGATTAGAAGGAGGAGTGATCTTGACCATTAATGAACTATGGAAGTCTAAGAAAGAAGAAGATTGGAATGGATTTTTAAATAATTATTGGGATTTGATAAAAACTACAAACTTAGAATTAGAAAAGAGAATGGATAATTTAGATTATAAATTAGTGGAGAAAATGGAACTAGATGAGTTTTATGAATTTATGATTGAGGATTATTTTCAATGGAAGTTTACAGATAGTAGGTGGTTAAAAAGAAATAGAGAGTATTTTAGTAGATATGTAAGTGAAGAAAAATTAGATAAGTTATCAGAAATTAAGGAAAAACTATTTTCTTTTAGTTTAAATGATATAGAGAAAGGGCTAAGAATTACATCTTCAATTAATGGCTTAGGTGTAGCAGGAGGGTCAGGATTATTAGCCTTGTTATTTCCAACTTATTTTGGCACTGTAGACCAATTTGTTGTAAAGTCATTGATATTACTTGATGAGTACAAAGACAACATAGACTTAATAAAAATGAAAGGTAAAGCAGATAAGGGTCGAGCTTTAAATATTAAAGATGGAGTCATATTAATTGAAATAATGAGAAGAAAGGCAGATGACCTAAATAGATTATTTAAGTCGAACAAGTGGACTTGTAGAGATATAGATAAGATTTTATGGACATGGAGAGATAGCAAAAATAAAAGCACTAACACAATATACAACAAGCAAGAGAGTGTTATAAATATAGAAAAAGATTATAAAATTAATATTGATGATAAGATGGATCTTGTAAATTTAAAAAATAACTTTGAAATATATTTAAGAAATATGGGTAGAAAAGAAGCTAGAATAAAGGAAGATCTATCCTGGGCTTTTGTTCATTATAATAATGACATAGGGATTGATTTTTGGGAAAGTTTCAAAAGTGAAGAGAAAATTAAAATGTGTCAAGAGGCACTTTACAATGTAGCTATAAATGGAGGACTAACTGGTAGAGGTGTAAAAGATCCTAGAGGTTATGCAGCAGGCTATATGAGTTCCATTAAAAGATTAAAAAGATTTTTTGATGAAGAATATGGTAGCGTAGATAGATATATGAAAATTCATGACTTATTATAGTAAATAAGATAGTTTTGGAGGAGTAAAATGGCTATTAATTATAAAATCTGCCCGAATTGTAACTCTAAAGATGTGGCAAAAATATTATATGGTTACCCTAGTGGAGATATGATAATGCTTGAAGCAGCAGGTAAGATAAAGCTAGGAGGTTGCTTGATTTGTATGGATTATAGCCCTCAATACCACTGTAATAACTGTGATAACCAATGGGATAAGGAAGAGGCTATTTATTATGCTTACCAGAAAATAACTGGCTTAAAAATAACTATTGGTGGATTTCATCAAGGGCATAAAAACCTTTCTGTAAACCTCAAGACAGGACAAATGACTTATAGTCATTCCATAGATGAGGAAAAGAACTTGACTATAGTTTTAAATCCAGGTGTTTTAGAAGATTTTAAGGATAAACTTATAGATACAAATATCTTAAATTGGAAGAGAAGATATTATGACAATGAGGTTTTAGATGGAATTCAATGGGAAATAGTAATGGTTAGAGATAAGAGAAATATAATCAGATCTGGATCTAATGACTATCCTTTAGAGTGGGATAATTTTTGTAAGATTATATCTGAGATAAGTGGAAAGAACTTTAATTAAAGAATATAGGAAATAGGTGGTGAGAGTGTGGCTAATTATATTTTGTCAGGAATAATGGGCTTAGTTGTAGGAGATGCTCTGGGAGTTCCTGTAGAATTTCAAGATAGAGAGACTCTAAGACGAAGTCCTGTAAAAGACATGAGGGGATACGGAACTTATAATCAACCTCCTGGAACTTGGTCAGATGACTCTTCTATGACTCTAGCCCTTTTAGATAGCTTAAAAAAAGGACTAGATTATGAAGATATGATGGATAAGTTTTTAGCATGGTATGAAGAAGGAGCTTATACTCCCCATGGCGAGATGTTTGATATTGGGATTGCTACATCTCAAGCCCTAAGAAGATATAAAGAAGGAGCTAATGCTTTAGAGACTGGAGGTCAAGATGAATATGACAATGGAAATGGATCTTTGATGAGGATTCTGCCAATTCTTTTTTATCTTCAAAAGGAATATGAATTTAACTTTTTAGATTATGATGAAGCCTTTGAAATTATACATAATATATCTAGTTTGACCCATAGGCATAAAAGAAGCCAGATAGGATGTGGGATATATATTTCTATAGCTCATTATTTAATCTTGGAGAAAAACCTTGAAGAAGGTATAAGAAAAGGAACAAAAAAGGCTTTTAGTTTCTACAGATCTAAGACTGGATTTAAAGAAGAATTGGAACCTTACTCAAGACTTGAAGATCCATACTTTAAGGATTTATCTGAAGATGATATAAAGAGTGGAGGCTATGTGGTAGATTCTTTAGAAGCTTCTTTTTGGTGTCTTTTAAATAGCCAGTCATACGAGGAAGCTGTTCTTAAGGCTGTTAATCTTGGGAAAGATACTGATACTACTGGAGCTATATGTGGAGGGTTAGCAGGAATCTTTTATGGTTATGATAATATACCAGAAACTTGGCTTAATAAAATTGTAAAAAGGGACTGGATTGAAGACTTGTGTAAAGAGGGATAACTATGTTAGCAGAAAAGACAAATATAATATGTTTGCTAAAAGTTTTAAGTGAATATTCTGATGCAGAACACCCTATGCCTATGGGGGAAATTATTAGAAAAATGGAGATTAAATATGACATGAGACCTGATAGGAGAACTATTATTAGTATAATAGATGCTCTTAATAGTTTAGGCTACGAAATATCAACATATAATGATAATAAGAAAGGTTATTATTTAATCAGTAGGGATTTTGAACCAGGGGAAGTTTTCCTTCTTATGGATGCTGTATATACATTTCCATTTATTGCAGAAAAACAGAGTCTAGATTTGATAGGAAAACTAGAGAACCATCTAAGTATTTACCAGAGGAAAAACTTAAATCATTTGAAAATAGTAAGAGATGGGAGAAAAAGTCTAAACAGGCAGATATTTTACAATATTGAGGAAATATCTAGGGCAATAGAAGAAGGACTTAAGGTTAAATTTACCTACTTAAAATATGATGAGGATAAAAATTTAATCCCCAGAAGGGAGAAAAAATATACTGTTAATCCTTATTCTATGGCTTATACCAATGAAAACTATTATTTGCTTTGTAGTTTAGCTTATCAAGAAAATTTAAGTTATTATCGCTTAGATAAAATTAAGGATTTGGAAATAACTGACTATAAGATAGATAAAAATGACTGGGATAAGCAAGATATAGAAGGAAGCCAGGAGGCAATCCATGCCTTTTTAGGACAAAGAGAAAGAGTTAAACTAATTTGTGCTGAACATATACTTGATAATCTAATAGATAGTTTTGGAAGGGATATAGATATTAGAAAAAGGCATGATGAAAATCTAGATGTTAGTTTTATAGCTCCAGCCAAGGGTCTAATTTACTGGGGATTGCAATACCTGCCATATGTAGAAGTCATTGAACCAGATTGGGTTAGGAAGAAGATTATAGAGTCTATTAGGGCTAATAAATATATATAGTAAAACTTTCCTGACCTATACAAACTTTTGTATAGGTCAATATGTTATTATAAATATAAACATATTGACCTGTTTAATAAGAGGATAAAATTGGAAATATAATTATTTTAAGGGGGTAAGTATTATGTCTAAATACTGGTTACATAGGATTTCTCATAAATCAGAAGCTTCATATCCATTATTATTACAAAAAGGCTATTTATCCATAGGCTTTTCAAAAGGCTTTTCAAATGAAGAGTTTTTGGGAAATTTAAACGGTTTTAAAAATATGAACCAAGCAGATAAGGCTTGGCAATATTTTGAGAAAGTCAATGAAAAATACTGGGGTTTACCTAGAACTAGATATAATTTGTGGAGATTTTTATATGAGTTTGAGGAAGGGGACTATGTACTAGTTCCCATGTATAAAACTTTTTCTCTATATGAAATCATAGGTAAGGCTAAACTATCTGGACAACTAGAAGAAGGTATTGTTTCAAATAATATTACAATAGAAGGAGATGGCGAAAATCTATTATATAATGGACAAGCAATAGATCTAGGATTCTTAATTCCTGTTAAGCTAATAGAAGAAAATATATCTAGAAACAAGTATGCTGATTCCAGCCTAATTTCTAGGATGAAAATCAGGCAAACTAATGCTGATATAAGTGATTTAAAAGAAAAAATTGAGGATGCAAAAAAGAGAGCAAGGCTAAACAAACCTATTTCTTTATATAGTGAGATAATTGATACTATGAAAGAGGTCTTAATAACAGAAATAAGAGAAAAATTAGAACCAAATAAATTTGAATCTCTTATTGCTTGGTATCTAGATAAAATAGGTGCTGACCAAGTTAAAATTCCTAGTAAAAATGAGGCTGGGAAAAGTGAATATGCTGATGCTGATATTGTGGCAGACTTTGAACTATTGAAGCTAATCTTAGCAGTTCAGGCCAAACATCATAAAGGCACTACAAGTAGTTGGGCTGTTGAGCAAATAGATTTATATAAAAAAGATTTACAAGAAAATATCGGTGATGACTATAGTTATTTAAACTGGGTAATCAGTTCTGCAGATGATTTTTCAGAAGAGGCAATAAGCCTTGCAAAAGAAAGAGAAGTTAGGCTAATAAATGGAAGTGAATTTGCTGAAATGCTGATAAAGGCAGGCCTAGATAATATAGATCAAGCTTTTAATGGTGAATAAAACAAAAATGAGGTGGCTCGATGAAAGAAATAGTTAATAAATTATTTTTGGAAGAAAAAACAGATAATTTTAAAAAGGAAATTTCAGATTCTTTATTTAACAAATATGGCCTTTTTCCTCAAAATCATATAACATTTTTGCTAGAAGAGGAATTAGAGTTTGTTGATAAAAATAATCGTATAGAAGAGGTTATTATACTTTATGACTTTATAAAATGGCTAAAAAAAGAGGAGATACCATATTGGCTAAGAGGGGCAGCAGGGTCAAGTTTACTTTTTTATATTCTAGGTATCACTAGAGGGAATCCATTACCAGCCCACAGTTTTTGTCCTAAATGTAAAAGTATGGATTGGTTAGACCATGATTATTATAGTGGTTTTGATGTTAAGGAGGATTTAAGATGCAAAAAGGATGGATATCTTTTGTTAACAGATGGCCATAATATTCCTTGGGAAAGTTTTTGGAGTTATGAAGGAAATGAGATAGTATTCACTATAGATTTACCCATAGATTCTTACCAGAAAATAAAAGGGTTTTGGGAGTCTTATCAAGCTGAAATATTAAAAGAGGATATATTGGTAATTAGAAAGGAATTTAAAGGCCTTAGATTTTTAAATATAGATTGTATATTTACTATTGAGAAAGTAAACCAAGATTTTTATAAAACTAATTTAGATATAGTTGAAGCTATAAAGAATTTTGATTTAGGAGATTTACCTAAGCCTCATAATTTTTCAGATCTTTTACATGGTTTGGGTCTTAAATTTTCTACTGGAGCCTGGACTGATAAAACTAAGTTTATGATTGAAAATTTAGGAATGAATTTATCAGATATGGTGGCTTTTAGGGAGGATGTATTCTTTTTTATCTCTGGGAAATTTGCATATATGGAAGATGCATGGTTAGAAACAAGAAATTTCAATAAGGGTAAAAAGAGCTGGAGGGATATAGGCGAAATAAACTTAGCAGTGGATAAATGGAAATTAGCCATTATTGAAGATATCCTATATTTATTTCCAAAGGCTCATTGTATGGAGTATCTTATTTTTAGTATAAAAAATAAGTATGGAGGGATAAAAGATGTTTGATTTTGATATGGAATCAGAACCTACTATAGTTGATGATATCTTATTAATTAATGGGAAAGTACCAAAAGAAAAGATGGGAGCTTCAATCATCTTAATAACTTGCGATAAGAGAGAAGAAGGCAGCTTAAAAGAATTTATTAGAAATGAGGATGGAACAGTATTCGTTTTTGCAGATGAGCCTTCTATGGATCATTTTAGAAGGCTTATTCAAGGCTCTAAATATTACTTAAATGAAGGCTTTAATTTTGTTGATTTACAATATATAGGTCAGTCAAAAGTAAATCGGGTTAAATTTTTAAAATATATATCAGGAATAGAAAATTATGCTAATAAGAAAGAAGTTCTATCTTTTATGAATGAGTCTAACTTGATAGAAATAATAAAAAAAATAGATAATGATGATACTGAACATATCTGGGTTCTAAAGGATAAGGAAGATAAAGTAGATATTGAGGGTTTCTATATTATTTAAAATGATATTTAATTTTTCTGAAATTTAAAAGTGATTATAGAGGAAGGCATCCTTATAATCACTTTTTTATGTCTAAATTTATTAAATTTCTTCAAGTTTACTTATTCTATATCTCCATACAGGAAGTGTAATTACCACAAAGATCATATACTTAAAGAAAAGACTTAACATATGGTTTTGTGATAGTACAAGATCACCATTAAAAGTAAAGCTTTTAATAAATACTTGTATCACTGGACTTAGTAGTCCTATAGTAAATGGAACTGCAACGGATACACCTACAAATGCAATAAAGAAGTTAAAAGCATTACTAATCATAGGAAAAGTATCGTTGATAAATAAAATTAAAAGTCCATATACTAGTATTGCAAGGACTCCAATACCTGTATTAAGTAGATACTGGAGTTTTCCATCAATAAGCCTCACTGTTACATTGGGGTGGAAATAATATATTGAGTAAAAAAATATAAGAAAGAAATCAACTCCAAAAGCTAAGGTCTTAAAAGAGAATAAGGTAATATTTTTATAAAGTTTTATAAAGAGGATTGCTATTGTTAAGCATATTCCTGTAAATAATCCAATGAACATAAAATCCCCTCCTCAGTAATTCTATAAATGTTATTATTTCTTACCATCAATTTCTTTAAAAAACTTTCTATCTAAGCACCTATCTAAGTTAAAGTCATATCCTAATTTATTCATACCATAAAACTTAAATAATAGAAGATTAATATTAACTTTCATAGTTTGGGCTATTTGATCCAGGTCATAGCCCATTTTTCCATAATCAATAATCTCTTCTTCGTCTAGGAGCAGATGAGAGGCAAATAGATTGGCCTCATATTCTAAAGATGATTTAACATCAAATAGAGTAAACTCTGATAGTCCTTCCTTTGCTTGGTCTCTATGGTAGAGATCGTGCCCTAATTCATGGGCAAACATCATTCTCTTGAAATCATCATCTATAGAAGGATTGTAAAATACAAAAGAGTTCCTTTTAATAACTACATACATTCCCAGTGCATGGGTTTCACCAGTAAAAGGCAACAAGTGAACATTTCTTTCCTTTAAAATAAGTTCAGGGTCTCTAGTATTATATTTTTCTATTAAATTGATAGCATCCTTATAAATTGAACCATATCTGTCCTTCATAGGCTTTATTCCTTATCTTTATCAAGAAACCTAAATTTCTTAGGTATATACTTTCTATTTTCCTTCTTGGAAATAATAAAGGCCTCTTGTAGGGTTTCAAGAATTACTCTCTTATCATCATCGGATATATCTCCACCAGCCATAAGACCCACCATGCCATTAACTAAATCAGAAGCATAGTTAGCATCGTAAGAGCCAAACTTTTCTTTGATGGAAAGAACGAAGGCATCTTCATCACTTAAAAGTTCAAGCTTATCAATTTTTAATGCTTCAGCTATATCATCATAGATTCTAGGATATCTGGGATTAGATTCTCCAGACTCATATCGTGAGATTGTCTTAGAGGACACTCCTATTTTTTCTGCCAATTCTGCCTGAGAGAAGCCTTTTTCTTCCCTAAGAACCTTTAACTTTTGGCTAAATTTCATAGTCTTCACCTATTCTTTCTATAAATTTTTTATTCTCATTGACAAAGGACAGTGACTGTCCTATAATAGACAATACAAGCTTGAATATATTTCTATTGTACAATAGCCGACAGTGACTGTCAAGGGAGTCTAATGGAAAAGGTAATTTTGCATGTGGATATGAACAACTGCTATGCCTCTATAGAGGCTAAACTTAACCCAAAGCTAAGAGGTATTCCCTTGGCTGTATGTGGAAGAAGAGAGGACAGACATGGAATA
>JAAYQJ010000105.1 GCA_012519355.1 Tissierellia bacterium
CTCTTGGGTCGAAGATCCTTCGCTTATGCTCAGGATGACAGCTTGGGTCAATTCACAATTGTTTGGGTCGAGCTCTTGGGTCGAAGATCCTTCCCTTCGCTCAGGATGACAGCTTGGGTCATTCTGAACGCAGTGAAGAATCTTTATGACCCAAAAGCTTGACAGTAACATTGTCAATTATCAACTGTCAATTTTCAATTGTCATCATGCTTTATTTACTGAGCCAAATACCTCCATCTTCTCCTTAATTCTTTCCTTCATCATAGCCTTAGCTGGGGCTAGGATTTTTCTTGGGTCTATATTGTCTGGATTTTCTTTGAGGAAGTTTTTCACACCTTCAGTGAAGGCAATCCTAAGATCTGTATCTATATTGATTTTACAAATTCCTAAAGAAATGGCTTTTTTCAAAGCTTCAGCTGGAACTCCAGAAGAGCCATGTAATACTAATGGTATTTTCACCATGTCACTAATGGTTTTTATCCTATCAAAATCTAGCTTAGGCTCTCCCTTATATACTCCATGGGCAGTACCTACAGCTACAGCTAAGAAGTCTATATCAGTTTCATTTACAAATCTTACAGCTTCATCTGGGTCTGTAAAAGTAGCATCCCTTTCATCTACAGTAATATGGTCTTCAGTACCACCAATTTTACCTAATTCCGCTTCTACAGATACGCCAACAGCCTTGGCTACTTCTACTACCTTTTTAGTATAGGCTATATTTTCTTCCAAAGGAAATCTTGACCCATCTATCATAACAGAAGTAAATCCGTGTCTTATACATAGCATAACTTGGTCAAAATCAGTACCATGGTCTAAGTGTAGGGCAACTGGCACCTTGGCTTTTTCGGCAGCGACCTTACCTAAAGCTGCTATATATTCAATACCTGCATATTTTATACCACCTTGACTAGCTTGTAGTATAACAGGGGAATTTGTCTCTTCTGCAGCCTCAATAATAGCTTGCACAATCTCCATATTATTAACATTAAAGGCTCCTACTGCATATCCCTTTTTTTGAGCATCCAATAACAATTCTCTTCCTGTAACTAACATTAGAATCCCCTCCGTTTTTTTCTTATATTATATACTATTATATCAGATTCAGAAACTATTACATCTTTTATTAGAAATATTAATAAACACCTATATGGCCATCTGCCCTTGATTCAGTACCACCGCAGAGAACACCATGGTCATCTCTCCAGATAATCTGGCCTCTACCAAAACTTCCACTGCTGGCTTCCACTACCACATTGTGGCCCTTGGCTTGTAGCATCAAGGCTATATCATTAGGGAAGTCCTGTTCTACAGCTATGGTCTTATCCTTAATCCATTGCCATCTTGGTGCATCTAAGGCATCCTGTGGGTTCAGGTGGAAGTCTATAGAATTGGTAATTACTTGAACATGACCTTGAGGCTGCATAAAAGCACCCATTACTCCAAAGGGTCCTACTGGATTTCCATCCTTAGTTAAGAAGCCTGGAATTATGGTGTGGTATGGTTTTTTACATGGGCCTACACAATTTGCATGGTTTTTTATGATATTGAAATTATTTCCCCTATTGTGTAGGGCTATTCCAGTTTCAGGAACTACTAGGCCTGAACCAAACCCCATATAATTACTTTGGATATAGGATACCATATTACCTTCACCATCTGCAGTTGCAAAATATACTGTCCCCCCTGATTTAGGGTCTCCATATTTTGGCTCAAGTGCCTCATCTCCTATTAGTTTAGCCCTTTCTTTACCATATTCTGGAGATAATAAGTCTTCTACAGTCACCTTCATAAATCTTGGGTCTGCAATATATTCATGTCCATCAGCAAAGGCCAATTTCATAGCTTCAATAAGCTTATGATAAGTATCTATATTATCCTTTTCCTTAAAGTCAAAATTATTTAATATGTTTAAGGTCATTAAGGCTACAATACCATGGCCATTAGGTGGTATCTCCCATACATCATAGCCCTTGTAACTAACCCTAATTGGGTCTACCCACTCAGGTGCAAATCCTTCCAAGTCTTCCTTCCTTATTAGGCCACCATATTTCTTTGAAAATCCATCTATCTTCTCTGCCAGGTCTCCCCTATAGAAGGACTCTCCATTAGTATTACCAATTTCCTCTAGGGTCTTAGCATGTCTAGGAGATCTCCAAACTTCCCCCACCCTTGGAGCCCTACCCTCTGGAGCAAAGACTTCAAACCAAGATTTAAATTCTTCTCCCTTTAGGTTTTCCCTATAAATCCTAAAGGCCCTATCCCAGTAATAAGCCACAGTGGGAGCTATAGGATGGCCTTCTTCTGCAATTCTAATGGCAGGCTCTAAGGCTTCCTTTAGAGAAAGTTTACCAAATTTCTTAGATAGTTCAGCCCAGGCTCCTGGCACTCCAGGTACGTTTACGGGCACAAAGCCATATTTTGGCATGGAATCAAGTCCCAAATCCTTTATCCTTTCATATGTAAGTAACTTAGGTGAAGGGCCACTACTATTTAAGCCATGTAATTCCCCCCCTGACCATACTAGGGCAAAGGCATCTCCACCTATTCCATTGGAAGTAGGCTCTACTACAGTTAAACAGGCAGCAGTTCCTATGGCAGCATCTATGGCATTGCCACCCTTTTTCATTATATCTATACCTACCTGTGATGCCAATGGATGGGAGGAAGCTACCATTCCATTTTTCCCATATACTAAGTTTCTTCTAGACCTATATCTATGATATAGTGGATTAAATTTCATTAAAAAACCTCCAATATTATAATATTTTTTGCCATAAATAGTTTTCATATGTTAGCTTTATTATATTTTAGATTCTACAGCAATATAGAGCCTTAACCTTTTTTTCAAGAATTCAATTATTTCATCTAACTTTTCTGTCTCCACAACTACTTTTTTGGCTGTTGGCTCCATAACAAAATACAAGGTACTCCTAAGTCCCTGCTTAACTACTAATACCTCTTGGATATTCTTCTTATCTATTAGTTCTTCTCTATTATACAGTAATCCCCTATAGGTAAAAAGAACCCCCTCATCAGTTAAGTATACCTTCTTTTTATAAGTAAAATAAAAAATAAATAAAATACCAAGTCCCAATTTAAGATAGTCCAAATCTTTTATACCTAAAAATATGAGAATCAAACCTAAGACTAAACTAGCATTTTTATATAAGGATTCATCTTTTACCCTTTGACTAATATCAATCTTCTCCATACTATCACTCCCAATTTAAGTTATCCAACAATATTATAACCTAAATATGATAAAAGCCTCAATATTTTGAGGCTTTTATTTAAACTTTTTATTTAAATTTTTTATTTTCTCTTTTTAAGTCCCAATATTTCTCTAGCTTCATCTGGAGTAGCTATCTCTCTACCTAATTCCTTAGCTATCCTAACTACCTTTTCAACCAGTTCTCCGTTAGATTTAGCTAATACTCCCTTTGATAGGTATACATTGTCTTCAAAACCTACCCTAACATGGCCACCCATAGCTATACCAATTGCTGCCATTGGGAATTCATGTCTACCAATACCTGCAACTGTCCATGTTGAGCCTGCTGGTATACTATCTACCATAAATGCCAAGTCTCTAGCTGTTGCAGTCATTTGTACTCCTAGGACAAAGTCAAAATGCATTGGTTCTAGAATATATCCCTGTTTTGCAAATCTAATTGCATAATCAATCATACCCTTGTCAAATACTTCTACCTCAGGCTTAACTCCTCTTTCTATCATTCTTTGGCCAAAGTATTTTATGGTATTTTCTGTATTTACAAAGATTTCATCTCCACCAAAGTTTAGTGTTCCACAATCTAATGTAGCCATTTCTGGGTTCAGTTCCAATGGTTGAAGTCTTTCATCATCGCTCATGCCAACTGCCCCACCAGTGGAAGGTTGGATAATAACATCAGGACATCTCTCTAAAATTGCTTCCATACAAACTTTAAATCTTTCCTTACTTTGTGTTGGAGTACCATCATCTTCCCTAACATGGAGATGGATTATACTTGCTCCAGCCTTATAAGCTGATTCTGCCTCCCTAGCTATTTCCTCTACAGTATAGGGAACTGCAGGATTATTCTCTTTTGTAACCTCAGCACCACAGATTGCAGCAGTAATAATTAATTTTTCCATTTTGTACCCCCTTAATTTTTAGTTAATAGTTAATAGTTAATAGTTAATAGTGAATAGTTAATAGTGAATAGTGAATAGTTATTTTAGTGAAAAACTTTATAGTTTTTGTTTACTAGTTTTTACTGTAGCATGAAGCATTTTTATAAGTTCATAACAGTTTTGAATTAATTCTTCACTTTGCTGTTTATCTAAGTATTCTGTTTCTGTTAATAGTTCTAACCAATATAATGTCTCACTTGCTTCTTTTAGTGCAATGCTCATTTTAGATACAAAATCTGCCAAACTTTGTGCAAATTGTGCTTCCATGATGTTTGCTCCTATGCTAGTTCCACTTTTTAACAATTGCTTTGACATTGTAAATTCTCTTTTTTCATCACATAAATACTTATATAGATAAACTATTTGTATTGCAAAGCTCTTGCTCTTATCTTTAAGTATACTCTCTTTCATCCATCTTTCACCTTATTTAACTCTCTAAAACTATTCACTTTAAACTCTTAACTATAAGTTCTAACTTTTCACTCTTCACTCTTCACTTTTCACTATTTTCTTATCTTGTCCTTTGGAACTACACAGGTTCCTTCTGCCCTACAAACAACAATTGGTTCTTCTAATACATCACAGGCTGATGGACTAATATCTGGTCTTGGAACTATAACCTTTCTAGCTTCAAATACCATTTTTCTAGAGGTATTGCCTACCTTAACTATTTCGCCTACAGCCTCAATAAAATCACCTGCATATACAGGATTTAAAAATTCAACTTTATCATAGGCCACAAATAGGCCTTCGTCACCGTCATGTCTAATAAGTAGTTCTGTAGCCACATCTCCAAATAAGGCTAGCATCCTTGCCCCGTCGACTAAATTCCCTCCGTAATGAGCATCTTGGGTACTCATTCTAAGTCTTATCATTGCTTTTTCCATTACATCCCCTCCCCATTAATAGTCGAATACATTATACCATATGGTTAATTGGTTAACAATTATTTTTGTTACTTTAGTTAGATATTACTTGCTTGGCCCTAGTTATATAATATTACCATATTCTTACCCCATCCACAATTATATGCCTTGGTTTTAAACATATGGAGTTTATATCGAATTTGATGACAAATTTTAATCATATTGTAACCTTTTGTGGAGTTATAATATGGTAAAATGTATCTACATAGTTTGGGGGTGATTTGTTTTTGGAAGATCTTATTATACTTAATAACCTAAGAAAAGTATATAGAATGGGCGATGAGAAAATAATTGCACTAAACGACATAAACCTGTCTATAAAAAAGGAAGAATTCATGTGTTTGCTAGGTACTTCAGGTTCTGGTAAATCTACTCTCCTTAATATGATGGCTGGTTTAGAAAAACCTACTAGGGGAGAAATTTTTATAGATAAATTCCCTATTCACAAGATGAATGAAAGGGATGTAACTAAGTTTAGACAAAAGTATGTAGGTTTCGTATTTCAATCCTATAATCTAATACCAACTCTTTCGGCCTTAGAGAACGTAGCCTTAGGCCTTACCTTCCAAAGGATACCAAAGTCTAAAAGGGACAAGATGGCTAAGAAGATGTTGACAGAAGTGGGGTTGGGGAAAAGATTACATCATAAACCTTCTGAATTAAGTGGTGGTCAACAGCAAAGAGTAAGTATTGCAAGGGCCTTTGTTGGCAAACCCAAAATTGTCTTTGCCGATGAGCCTACAGGGAACCTAGATACAAAAACCACAATAGAGATCATGGATTTAATTACTGCCATGGCACGTGAATCTAAGCAAACCTTAGTTATAGTTACCCATGATACGGAAATCTCAGTCTATGCCCACAGAGTAGTATATTTAAGAGATGGCAGCATTGAAAAAATTGAAGAAAATCAAAACATAAAGGGGGAAGCACTTTCATGAAAAAGTTTATTAGTATTTTTTTGTCAGTTTTACTGTTAATACTTCAAATACCACTTGGGGCTTTTGGAGAATCAATTGATGACCCTCCAATAGAAGAAATAGAAATACCTAACTTAACAATTATAAGTTCCAATGTGTATACTGCAAAAGCTGGTGATACAATAACAATCAATGTAAAACTAAAAAATACAAGTATATACGATGCATACGACATAGTTGGAAATTTAATCAGCGATTCACCATTCGTCTATGTAGAAGGGTCAACTTATGACACTATCAAAGTAATTCGTGCAGATGGAGATACTGACACCTTGAGCTTTAAGGTAACTGTAGACGAATTAGCAGATGGAGGAAATTATAAATTAGTTTTAAATGTTTCATATTATAATTGGGAAAGATCACAAAAATTTGAATTACCTGCAACAATAAATATACGCGTTTCAGAAAACAACATATCTCCTAAGCTAGTTATCAACAGAGTCGATATCATGCCTTCTGCCACAGTTAACCCTGGGGAAGTTATAGCAGTAGGATTTGAAATTGAAAACAAAGGATCTGGATTGGCTAAGGATATTAAAGTAACACTCAATGGATTATCTAATAATGGTTTTACTTTAGCAAATGGAGTAAACTATAAGACTTTACAGTCTGTAGAGCCTGGGAAAAAATCCTATGTTTATTTCGAGCTAAAATCCTCTAAAACAATAAAATCTGGAAACTATGAATTAAATTTAGACCTATCCTATAAAGACTTAAAAAATGAAACCTATTCTGATGAAAGCAACTTCTTTATTACAGTAGCTTCAAATAAAAACATGGCTTCAAATTTAATTATAGAAAACCTAACTTATCCAACAGGTGCTATAAAGGAAAATCAAGAAGTAGAAATTAAATTTGACCTTAGAAACCAAGGACAATCGCCCGCAAAAAACATAATAATTGAAGCAACTAGCACAGATCCATCTGGATTAGTTCCAAAATCAGTAAGTATTCTAAAAATCAGTTCATTGGACCCAGGTCAAATTCAAAATATAAGTTTTAAGTTTTTAACAACACAAAACGCTGAAATCAAAAACTATCCAATTACAATAACAGTAAAATATACTGATGATGTAGGTACAGAAGAGACCATAGAACAATATGTAGGAATATTTGTATCACCAACTTCTTCTGATTCAAATAAAAGCAAACCAAGGCTTATTATAGACAAATA
>JAAYQJ010000014.1 GCA_012519355.1 Tissierellia bacterium
ATAGAAGGTTTGGAGGAATCTAAGTGAATGAGCTAACTAAAAGACTTAGCAGCGGTGTTATTGGATTAATCTTGTTAGTTTTTATACTTATAAAGGGCGGTAATTTACTCTATTTTTCCTTATTTATCCTCTCCATAATTGGGTTAAGAGAATTTTATAAAGCAGTAGAAAATATCAAGGTTACTCCAAGTTATATAATCGGATATTTAGGAACTACAGGAATCTTTCTTAGTTCATTAATACCCAATATAAATTTAGACTTAATTTTTACTATTATAGTATTGGCTTTACTTATAATCTTGGTAACACAAAAAAAGTATACACTAAAAGATATTTCCTTAACTTTATTTGGTATAGTTTATATTCCTTATTTGTTATTCCATATTGGATACTTAGATAATTCAATATATATATATTTAATCTTCATAATAGCCTTTGGTACTGATACTTTTGCATACATAAGTGGGAATATGTTTGGCAAAAAAAAGCTATGTCCAACAATTAGCCCTAATAAGACTGTAGAAGGTTTTATTGGAGGTATTTTAGGAAGTGTATTTTTAGTAATAACCTATTCCTTGTATTTTAAAATAAAGCCTGTATGGAGTGTGGTTTTATTATCAGTATTATCTTCTATTCTATCTCAATTAGGAGATCTAGCTGCATCTAGAATAAAAAGGATTACAAAGATTAAAGATTTTGGAAATATTATGCCCGGTCATGGTGGAGTTTTAGATAGATTTGATAGTATAATTTTTACTGCTCCAGTAATATACTACTATACTAAGATTTTTTTAATTTAATATTAGGTGGTGTTTAAATGATAACAGCTATATCTGCAATATTCGTTTTCTTAATGGTAATACTGGTTCATGAATTTGGCCATTTTGCTGTAGCAAAACTTGTTGGAATTAAAGTTAATGAGTTTTCCATAGGAATGGGCCCTAAACTAATTCAAAAAAAGAGTGGAGAAACAGAGTATACAATAAGAATCTTACCTATTGGAGGATATGTAAAAATGGAAGGAGAAGATGAGGATTCTAGTGATCCTCGTAGTTTCAATAATTTCCCCCCACTATCAAGGATAGCAGTTGTTGCTGCAGGAGCTATTATGAATTTTGTATTAGCTATAGTTGTGCTGACTATAGTTACTTTTGGAGTAGGTACACCAGGTACTGTTATTGACAGTACAACACCTGACTCTCCTGCAGAATTTGCTGGACTTTTACCAGGAGATAGGATATTAGAAATAAATAACAAAAAAATTAGTAACTGGGAGTCCATTGTAGATACAATTGGTAATTCTGATCCCAATAGTGAGATAGATATAGTTGTGAAAAGAAATGGAGAAAATATAAGCTATACACTAATGCCTACTACCGACGAAGGAAGAACTATTATTGGTATTATTCCTAAGTATGAAAAATCTTTTATAGTAGCGGTAAAAGGTGGTATAGAAAAAACATTGATGATTATAAGATTAATGTTTGAATTCTTCGGTATGTTGTTTAAAGGTCAAGTAAAATTAGACCATCTATCTGGTCCAGTTGGGATCATACATGAGGTGGGAACTGCTGCAAAATCTGGGATTTACGACTTATTGCTTTTACTGGGATTCATCAATATCAATTTAGGCTTTATTAATTTACTGCCTATACCAGCTTTAGATGGAAGTAGGATAATCTTTCTTATTATTGAGCTAGTAAGAGGAAAACCAATGAATCCAGAAAAGGAAGGATTTATACATTTTCTAGGTTTTATCTTTTTAATATCATTAATGTTGATTATTACTTATAGAGACATTATTAAGTTTAATATTTTTAGAAGGTGAATATATGAACAGAATAAAAACTAGAGTAATTAAAGTTGGAAATGTATTAATCGGAGGAGACAATCCAATTTCCGTTCAATCAATGACTAACACAATAACAAAGGATGTAAAAAGCACTGTTAAACAAATAAAAGAATTAGAAAAGGCAGGTTGTAACATTATAAGGTCAGCTATTAATGACTTCGAAGATGCCAAGGCCATATCTGAAATAAAAAAAGAAATTAGTATACCTTTGATAGCAGATATTCAATATGATTATAAATTAGCATTAGAGTCTATTAAGTATGGAGTAGATGGCTTAAGATTAAATCCTGGTAATATAGGGTCTCCAGATAGGGTTAGAGAGGTAGTAAAAGCATGTAAAGATAATGGCATTTCAATAAGAGTAGGGGTAAATGCTGGGTCCATAAAAAAGGAATTTTTAGAGAAATATAATGGAGTAAATGAGGACTCTATGGTATACAGTGCCTTAGAGCAAATCAATATACTAGAAGAAATGGATTTTCATGATATTAAAATTTCATTAAAAGCAAGTAATGTACCCCTAACAGTAAAAGCCTATGAAAAAATGTCTAAAATGGTAGACTACCCTTTACATTTAGGTATAACAGAAGCAGGACCAATATGGAGAGGTTCAATAAAATCATCTGTAGGCATAGGTATTTTATTATCTATGGGAATTGGAGATACTATTCGAATTTCTTTAACAGGAGAACCTGTTGAGGAAGTGAAAGTAGGAAGAGAAATATTAAAATCTTTAAATTTATTACAAGAAGGCATTGAGCTTATATCCTGTCCTACATGCGGTAGGACTAATATTGATTTAATCAATATTGTAGAAAGGGCAGAAAAAAAACTTGAAGGTATTAATAAACATATAAAAGTTGCAATCATGGGCTGTCCAGTCAATGGTCCAGGGGAGGCTAGAGAAGCAGATATAGGTATAGCAGGAGGTAAAGGAGAAGGATTGATCTTTATGAAAGGCGAAATCATTAAAAAGGTCAAAGAAGAAGATTTACTAGATGAACTCTTAAGAGAGATTGAAAAACTTTAATAAGATCTCCAATGGAAGGGGGCATGATTAACTAATGAGAAAAGATGCATTGAATCTTTCTAGATTCTTATCAGGAGAAAAATCAGAGGAATTTAGTGGCTTTGATGCTTTTATATATAAAGTTGAGCTAATAGAAGATAAAACTGAATTAAATATTTATATCCATACATCAAATCTCATTAATTCATTATTGCTTGAGAAAATCAGAGAAGAGTTTCAAAATCGATTCCCAAGTTTACGAGTTCAAATTAAGATCTCATATAGATTAGATGGTAGTATAGAAGAAAAACTAAGATTTTATGAAAATAGAATTTTAGAGATAATAAAATTGGATATACAGTCTAGTAATTCTTGGATAAAGGATTTAACATGGGAGATCAGTAATGACTCCCTTATAATATTTCCCCCAAATAATGTTGCATTTCACCTAATGGAGGAAAATGGTCTTTTAGAAAAAATCAAAAATTCATTATTTAATGAATTGGGATTAAATTTAAAGGTAGTTCTCTCAGATAAAAAAATTCAAATGGAAGAGAACTTTTTGCTGCAGAAAGAATTAGAAGAAAAAGAAATTGCAGCTAACAATGTAATTAGTGTTGGAGAATCAAATAAAAATAATAAGTCTATTATAAATGACAAGTACTATAGCTATGGGAAAGAAATAAAAGACGATCCTATAAAAATTAGAGATATTAATATAGAAACTGGTTTCTGTACTATAGTAGGTGAAGTATTTCAACTTGAAACAATGGAATTAAGAAATAATAGGATCTTGGTTACATTTTATATTACAGATTTAACAGACTCTATAACAGTAAAAGTCTTTTTGTCACAGGATAAGGCTGAGGAATTTTTAGAAAATGTTAAAGATAATTCATATGTTAAGGTTTCTGGTGACATTGTATATGACAATTATTCAAAATCATTAGTTTTAATGTTAAAATCCCTTAATAAACTTGAAAAAGAAATACGAAGAGATGAGGAAGAAGAAAAAAGGATAGAATTACATCTACATACTCAAATGAGCTCCTTGGACGGTCTTAATTCTATTAAAGACCTAGCCACCAGGGCTAAGGAATGGGGACATAAGGCCTTAGCGGTTACTGACCATGGAGTAGTACAAAGCTTTCCTGAAGCCATGGATATTAGCAAAAAACTTGGCATTAAGATTATTTATGGTATGGAAGGTTATTTGGTAAATGATAAGAAGGAAATTGTAAGCAACTTTGATGAAAAAAAGGATTATTCAACCTATATAGTATTTGATATTGAAACCACTGGTTTATCAGCTGTAAACGATATGATTACAGAAATAGGTGCAATTAAAGTTAAAAATGGAGAAATTATTGATACCTATAGTCAATTGATAAATCCAGAACGTCCAATTCCTGAACTGATTACTAACTTAACAGGCATAACAGACTATATGGTAAAAGACAAACCTACAATAGGCGAAGTAATCTATGATTTTAAGGAGTTTATTGGGAATGATGTTTTGGTTGCTCATAATGCTACCTTTGATGTAGGATTTATTAGAGAAAAATTTAATCTCTTTAATTTAGAACTAAACAATCCAGTATTAGATACATTAGAGCTTTCTAGAGCGGTATTTCCTTCTCTAAAAAGCCATAAGTTAAATATAATTGCCAAACACTTAGATGTGGATTTAGTAAACCATCATAGGGCTGTAGATGATGCTCAGGCTACTGCAGAAATTCTTCTTAAAATACTAGACATGTTAAGAGAAAAAGGTATCACTAGCTTTAAGCAGATAAACCAATTAAATGAAAATAGAGATTTTACAAATCTAGAGTCTTTTCATATTGTTCTATTAGCAAAGAATCTTACTGGACTCAAAAATTTATATAAATTAGTATCTGAATCTCATATTAATTATTTCCATAGGAGACCAAGAATACCTAAGTCCTTATTGGAGACCTATAGGGAAGGATTAATAATTGGTAGTGCTTGTGAAGCAGGCGAATTATATAAAGCTATATTAAACAATAAGAGTGAGAGTGAGATAAAAAATATAGTAGAGTTTTATGATTATTTGGAAATTCAACCTATAGGAAACAATATGCATTTAATTAGGAATGGAAAAGTAAAGGATGAAATTGAACTAAAAAATATTAATAAGAAAATCTATAATTTGGGAAGAAAATACAAGAAGTTAGTTGTAGCAACAGGTGATGTTCACTTTCTAGACCCTTATGATGAGATTTACAGGAGAATTTTGATGTCTGGTCAAAAATTTCAAGATGCAGATGTTCAACCACCATTGTATTTGAAGACTACAAAAGAAATGTTAGATGAATTTTCCTACTTAGGAGAGGATATAGCAAGAGAAGTTGTAGTTACAAATGCAAATATAATTAATGAAATGACAGAAGATATACTACCAATTCCAGAAGGGACCTACCCCCCTATAATAGAAGGTGCTGAAGTGGAACTTAAAAAATTAACTTATAATAGGGCCATTGAGATTTATGGGGATCCATTACCAGAAATAGTTAAAGAGAGATTAGATAGAGAGTTAACTTCTATCATAAAAAATGGATATGCTGTTATGTATATTATAGCCCAAAAATTAGTGTGGAAATCATTGGAAGATGGGTATTTAGTAGGTTCTAGAGGCTCAGTCGGTTCATCTTTTGTTGCAACAATGAGTGGAATTACAGAGGTAAATCCATTGGTACCCCATTATGTTTGCAGTAATTGTAAATATAGCGAGTTCTTTGATGACGGGTCAATTTCTTCAGGTATAGACCTTCCTGATAAAAATTGTCCAAAATGTAACACCAAACTTCATAAAGACGGGCAAGATATTCCCTTTGAAGTATTTCTAGGATTTGAAGGAGACAAGGAGCCAGATATAGATTTAAACTTCGCTGGAGAATATCAACCAACTGCACATAAATATACAGAAGAGCTATTCGGTGAAGGATACGTCTTTAGGGCAGGAACCATCGGTACTATTGCTGATAAAACAGCCTATGGATTCGTAAAAAAGTACTTTGAAGAAAGAAATATTTCTGTTAATCCAGCAGAAATAAATAGACTAGTACAAGGATGTACTGGAGTAAAAAGAACTTCAGGTCAACATCCAGGTGGAGTTATGATTGTTCCAAAAAATAAGGACATTCTAGATTTTACACCTATTCAGTATCCTGCTGATGATAAAAAATCAGGTGTAATAACAACTCACTTTGACTATAATGCAATTAGTGGTAGAATTTTAAAGCTTGACATATTAGGACATGATGTTCCTACAATAATTAAAATGCTAGAGGATTTAACTGGAGTAGATCCAACTAAAATTCCCTTAGATGAGCCAAAAACAATGAAATTATTTACGAGTACAGAGTCTTTAGGCATAAGCAAGGAAGACATAAATTGTGAAGTGGGAACTCTTGGAATTCCTGAATTTGGAACCAAGTTTGTAAGACAAATGTTAATAGAAACTCAACCTCAGACTTTTTCCGACCTAGTTCGAATTAGTGGTTTGTCTCATGGAACCGATGTATGGATAAATAATGCTCAAAATCTTGTAAAAGAAGGTATAGCACCTTTAAATAAAGTAATATCCACAAGAGAAGACATTATGCTCTTTTTGATTAATAATGGAATGGAAAAAAAGAAGGCATTTAAGATTATGGAAAAGGTTAGAAAGGGTAGGGGATTAACTCCAGAAGAGGAAGATGAAATGAGGGAACTAAATATTCCAGAATGGTATATTGAGTCCTGTAATAAGATAAAATATATGTTCCCTAAGGCCCATGCTGCAGCCTATGTAATGATGTCCTTTAGAATTGCATATTTCAAGGTATATTACCCAGAAGCATTTTATGCCACATATTTTACTATTAAAGCAAATGATTTTGACGCAGAACTTGTTATAAAAGGAAAAGAAGCTGTAAAAGAAAAGATAAATTATTTAGAGAATTTGGGTAATAATATGACTGCTAAGGAAAAAAATTTACTTACAGTGTTAGAAGTTGTTTTAGAAATGTATGCTAGAGGATATGAATTTAAAAAAGTAGACCTTTATAGATCCCATAGCGATAGGTTTTTATTGGAAGAAGAGGGCATTTTACCACCACTTAAATGTCTAGAGGGATTAGGAGAAAGTGTTGCTAGAAAAATAGTAGAAGAAAGAAACATCTCTAAATTTATGTCAATTGAAGACTTGGTAAATCGTTGTAAGGTTAGCAAACCAGTTCTAGAGGTGTTAACTAATCATGGGTGTTTAAAGGATTTGCCATTAAGCAATCAATTAAGCCTATTTAGTATTTGATTTTTTCACCTTTTGTGGTATAATTATGTTGACAAAAAAGATTTTTTTCTAGAGAAGAGTGGGTAGCCCCACTCTTGATTTTTTATTGACAATGGAGTTCAAGATTGATGGAGGTGACCATATTGAATAGAAAAAATCTTCAAAGCACCATTAGAAAAATTGCTGAGCCTATAGCTGATGAATTAGGATATGACCTTGTAGATGTTGAATTTGTAAAAGAAGGAAATAGGTACTTTTTGAGGATATTTATTGACAAACAAGGGGGAGTAAATTTAGATGATTGCCAGCAAATGAGTCAATTACTAAGTAGCAAATTAGATGAAGAGGACCCTATAGCTGTATCTTATTACTTAGAAGTATCATCCCCTGGACTTGATAGACCCCTTAAAACTGATAAAGATTTAAAAAGAAACTTAGGTAAAGAAGTAGAAGTGAAATTATATGAACCAATTGAAGGTAAAAAGAATATAGAAGGGACTTTAGAAGATTTTACTGAAGATGAAATATTATTAAAAGTCGACGAAGACAAAATCAAAAATCTTAATAGAAGTAAAATTGCTTCCATTAAATTAGCAATTAAATTTTAAGGAGGATTATAAATGAATTTAGATTTTATAAATGCCCTTCTAGAAATAGAAAAGGAGAAGGGCATTTCCAAAGATATAATATTTGATGCACTTGAGTCTGCATTAATATCTAGTTACAAAAAGAATTTTGGCACTTCGCAAAATGTTGAGATTGACATGGATAGGAATACTGGAGAAGTAAAAGTTTTTGCAGTAAAGGAAGTAGTAGATGAAATTGAAAATGAAAATTTAGAAATTAATTTGGATGAAGCAAAAAAACTAGATCCAAAACATGAAATAGGAGACCTAATAAAAATTGAAATAACACCTAAGGATTTTGGAAGGATTGCAGCCCAGACAGCAAAGCAAGTGGTTATTCAAAGAATTAGGGACGCAGAAAGAGATGTCATCTACGAAGAATTCATTAATAGGGAAAATGAAATAATAACTGGATTAGTTCAAAGAATTAGCCGTAACAATGTTTTTATAGATTTAGGGAAAATAGAAGGGATTTTACCACCATCGGAGCAAATGGAGCATGAGGATTATAAGCAAGGAGATAGATTAAAACTACTGATTTTAGAGGTAAACAAAACTACTAAAGGTCCTCAGATAATATTATCTAGATCTCACCCTAACCTAGTTAAAAGATTGTTTGAACTAGAAGTTCCTGAAATAAATGATGGTATAGTTGAAATTTTTTCAATATCGAGAGAGGCTGGTTCAAGAACTAAGATTGCTGTTTTTTCCAAAGACCCAAATGTAGATCCATTGGGTGCTTGTGTTGGAACTAAGGGTAGCAGGGTAAAGGTTGTTGTTGACGAATTAAAAGGAGAAAAAATTGATATAGTTATTTGGAGTAAAGATATTGAAGAGTTTATTGCCAATAGTTTAAGTCCTTCTAAGGTACTTAAGGTTATAGCTAACAAAGAAGAAAAATCTGCCATAGTCGTAGTTCCAGATTATCAGTTATCTCTAGCAATAGGAAAGGAAGGTCAAAACGCTAGATTGGCAGCAAGATTAACAAACTGGAAAATTGATATAAAATCTGAATCTCAATTCAACGAATTAAGTGAATAAGAGGTGATTAGATGAGAGTTAGGAAGATTCATAAGAAAGTGTATTGGCTGTGGTGAAAGTAAACCAAAAAAAGAATTAATAAGGGTAGTCAAAAATAAGGATTTAGAAATTAAAATTGATCCTACTGGAAAAATCAACGGTAGAGGTGCATATATTTGTCCTAATATTAGCTGTCTAGAAAAGGCTCAAAAAAGCAAAAGACTTTCTAATGCACTTGAAATTGAGATTCCAAATAGTATTTATGAGGAGATGAGAAAGCTGATGGAATCGGACACAAAATAAGAATATCACCTTAAATGGAAATAGGGGGTATGTATATGAAAAAAATAAGAGTTTACGAATTAGCAAGAGAATTGGAAATAAGTAGTAAAGATTTAATAAACAAATTGTTAGAGTTGGACATAAATGTAATTAGTCATATGAGTACACTAGAGAAAGAAGAAGCAGAATTAGTTAAATCAATATTAGTAGATGATGGAAAACCAAAAAAAGAAAAAAAAGATAGTATTAGCAAAGAGAAAGTCGAAAAGAATAATATAGAAGAAATAAAAAAGAAAGAAATAGTTGAAACCCCAAAGCAAGAAAAAAAGAAGAAAAAAAAGCAAAAGGGTAAGAAGAAAAGAAATAGAAAGGATAATCAACTAGAAAATAAGGAAAGGAATGAGTTAATTATAGAAATTGGAAGCACTATTATCGTAAGAGAATTAGCAGAGAAAATTGGAGTTACTCCACCACAACTAATTTCAAAATTAATTAGTTTAGGCGTAATGGTTAATCAAAATCAACCGATAGAATCAGATATAGCCATTATTGTAGCTGAAGAGTTTGGAGTAGAAATTACTGTTAAAGATGAAACAGTAGAAGAGGAACAAATGGAGGCAATATTTAATCTAGACTATGAAGATGACCCAAAAGATTTAAGACCTAGAGCTCCTATAGTAACGGTTATGGGTCATGTAGACCATGGAAAAACTTCATTATTAGACGCAATTAAAAAGACTAATGTAACAAAATCTGAAGCTGGTGGTATTACACAACATATTGGAGCTTATTTAGTGAATACTAATAATAAGAAAATTTGCTTCTTAGATACTCCAGGCCATGAGGCTTTTACTTCTATGCGTGCAAGAGGAGCCCAAGTAACTGATATAGCAGTACTTGTAGTTGCAGCAGATGACGGGGTAATGCCTCAAACTATAGAAGCTATTAACCATGCTAAGGCTGCAAATGTTCCTATTATTGTAGCAATAAATAAAATTGATAAACCAACAGCTAATATCGATAGAATAAAGCAAGAATTAGTAGAAAACTCCTTAGTGCCTGAAGACTGGGGTGGAGATACTATTACTGTACCTGTATCTGCAAAAAACGGAGTAGGTATAGAAGAACTTTTGGAAATGATATTATTAGTAGCAGAGATACAAGAATTAAAAGCAAATCCTAACAGAAATGCCATTGGTACAATAATTGAAGCCCAACTAGATAAAGGAAAAGGCCCTATGGCTACTGTATTAGTACAAAAAGGAACACTTGAGATAGGTAGTACAGTAGTTTCCGGTTCTGCATTTGGTAGGGTAAGAGCTATGTTCGATGATAAAGGACGAAAGGTAAAAAAAGCCTTACCTTCAACACCAGTAGTAATACTTGGATTATCTGAAGTACCTGACGCAGGAGAATTATTATATGAAGTAGATGATGAAAAGACGGCTAGAAGCTTAGCAGAAAAACATCAAGAAAAGCTTAGAGAACAGCAAATAAAAACTGACCAAAAAGTATCATTAGATGATTTATTTGAAAGAATAAAACAAGGAGAAATTAAAGATTTAAATATTATTATAAAAGGGGATGTAAGAGGATCTATTGAGGCTTTAAGACAGTCCCTTGAAAAATTAAATACAGAAGAGGTAAGGACTAATATCATTCATAGCGGAGTCGGTGGAATAACAGAATCAGATATTATGCTGGCATCAGCATCAAATGCTATTGTTGTAGGTTTTAATGTTAGACCTAATTTAAATGCAATAGAAGTGGCTAAAAGGGAGAAGGTGGATATTAGAACATATAGGGTAATATATGATGCCATAGAGGATATAAAGGGTGCAATTAAAGGAATGCACGCTCCTACAATTGTAGAGGAAGTATTAGGTAGAGCAGAAGTTAGGGCTACATTTAGGTTGCCTAATGGAAGCACTATTGCTGGTATATATGTTCTAGATGGAAAAATTGCTAGAAATGGTAAAGTAAGACTTCTTAGAAATGATGTAGTTATATATGAAGGAAATGTAGCATCTCTTAAGAGATTTAAAGATGATGCTAGGGAAGTCTTGTCTGGATTTGAAGCTGGTTTAGGATTAGAAAATTATAATGACGTTAAAGAAGGAGATTTAATTGAAGCCTATATTTTAAAGGAAGTTCATAAATAGATTAACTAAGACTATCTATTAAAATATTTTGGGTTAATATTAGAGGTGACTTATGAATAATAAGAGAGTATTTAGAATATCAGAAGAGGTTAAAAAAGTTGTTTCTGAATTAATTTTTAATGGATTAAAGGATCCAAGGATAAATTCTATGACAACTATTACTAATGTGGAAGTGACTAGAGATTTAAGATTTGCTAAAATCTTTGTTTCAGTACTAGGAAATAAAGAAGATAAGGAAAATACTATTGCTGGATTAGAAAGTGCCAAGGGATTTATTAGGAAAGAAATTGGAAAAAAGATAGATTTAAGATATGTACCAGAACCAATGTTTTACTTAGATGAATCCATTGAGCAAGGAATATACATGGCTAAACTGATAGATGATGTCAATAAAAATACTAAAGATTCAGGAGAAAAATAATATGGATTCTTTATTAGAGACTCATTTTAAAAAGGCATATAAACATATTATAGAAAGCCATAATATATATATTGCCTCCCATGTTCAGCCAGATGGTGATAATATTGGTTCTATGTTATCCTTAGGAATGGCACTAAAAAAGCTGAATAAAAATGTGTATTTCTTAAAAAGCGACGATATTCCATCAGACTATTTGTTTCTTCCAAATATAGATTTAATCAAGGATTATAGTATTTTTGATGAAATTGAACTATTTATAGCCCTTGATTCCAGTGACGAGGGAAGACTTGGAAAAAACAAAGACTTTTTGACAAAGGCAAAACTTATAATCAATATCGATCATCATGTTAGTAATACAAACTTTGGACATATAAATATTGTAGATAAAGATGCAAGCTCAACTGGTGAATTGATTTATGATTTTATTAAGTATATGAATATTTCCATAGATGAAGATATAGCCACTTGTCTCTATACTGCTCTAAGTTCAGATACTGGAAGTTTTATGTATGATAATACCAGTGCAAAGACCCATGAAATAGCAGCAGAATTAATAAGAGTTGGAATAGATAAAGGGAAAATAAATATTAATCTCTATCAAAATAAAAGCTTAGAAAGAACTAAGTTATTTATAAAAACCATGGATAATTTAGAGTTATATTTCGATAATAAGGTGGCCTTAGCAAAAATTTCCCAAGAAATGTTGGAAGATTGTAATGCAAAGATGGAAGATTCGGAGGGGATTATTTCTTACATTAGGGATATTGCACCAGTAGAAATAGCTATCCTATTAAAGGAATTCAATGAAAGTGAAATTAAAGTTAGTATGAGAAGTAAGAGATATATTGACGTGGCAAAAATATGTTCAGTTTTTGGTGGGGGAGGACATATTAGGGCAGCAGGATGTACAATAAATGATACTTTAGATAGGGCAAGAACTCTAATTATTAAAGAAATTAAAGGTCTCTTAGGTGATTAAATGAACGGAGTAATAAATCTTTTTAAACCAAGGGGTATGACTTCCCATGATGCTGTAAGTCATTTGAGAAAAATACTAAAAATAAAAAAAATAGGTCATATTGGAACTTTAGACCCTAATGCAACTGGAGTATTACCCTTATGTATTGGAAAAGCTACTAGGATTGTTGAATATCTTGTAGACCTAGATAAGGAATATGTAGGTGAGCTAACATTAGGAATTAGGACTGATACTCAGGACATGGATGGAAAAGTTATCTCTACATCTGAAAAAAAAGTAGATGAAAATCAAATTCATTCCATAATGGAAAAATATCAAGGTAACCTATCCCAGCTGCCCCCTATGTATTCTGCTCTAAAACACAAGGGTAAAAAACTCTATGAATTAGCAAGAGAAGGAAAAAATGTGGAAAGGCAACCAAGAAATATTAAGATATATGATCAAAAAATAATTGATATTCAGGATTGTAATTCTATAATTTTTTATGTAAAATGTTCAAGGGGTACTTATATAAGAACATTATGTGATGATATTGGGATGGAGCTTGGAACTTTTGGTTATATGTCCTATTTAATTAGAACTGGAGTAGGAGATTTTAAAATAAATGATTCCTATAGTATCGAATATATTAAAAAATTGGGTAAGGAAAAGTTTGAAAATATTCTTATTCCAATGGATGTGGCTTTAGGACACTTAGATGAAATAGTTGTAGAGGAGAAAAACTACGACAAATTAATTAATGGAAATATAATTAAGGTAAATTCTCAAAATGGGGAGAGAGCAAATAAAAGTTTAAGAGTATATTGTAATAACAAGTTTATAGGGATAGGAAAAATTATAATGAAAGATTCTAATTTTTATGTAAAGATGGACAAAGTTTTAGTAATATAGGTGATATAAATGGAAATATTAGATTTGATAGAATATAAGGAAGAACGCTTTAATACAGCCATAGCTTTAGGAAATTTTGATGGACTTCATTTAGGTCATCAAAAGTTAATAAATTCTATGGTAATTAAATCTAGGAAACTTGGAGTAAAACCTTCACTACTATTGTTTAAAAATCACACGAAAACAACTATAGATAAGAACAGACCTAAAATAATAACAAATAATGAGCAAAAATTTAGACTAGCAAAGAATCTAGGGATTGAAATTATATATCTTTTAGATTTTGATGAAAAATTGATGAGATTATCCGGAGAGGAATTTATTAGAAACATTATTTTAGAAAAAATGAATGGTAAATTGTTGACTGTAGGCTTTGATTATCGATTTGGATACAAAGCATCTGGAGACGCTAATTACCTGGTAGAACTAGGAGAGAAATATGATTTTGATGTTATAGTTGTTGAACCAGTTTATATTGAGAATAATGTTGTTAGTAGTTCAAATATTAGGGAATTAATATCTATTGGGAAAATAGAAGAAACAAGAAAGAAACTCGGTAGACCATATTCTTTTATTGGAAAGGTAGTTCCAGGTAGTAATAGAGGGAATAAATTAGGATTCCCCACTGCTAATATTGAATTGATTGATAATTATGTTGTTCCTAAAACTGGGGTTTATATAACTAATACTATAATTGATAATAATAGGTATATTTCAGCAACTAATATAGGATATAACCCAACTTTCAATGAAAATATTTTAAAAATAGAAACTCATATCCTAAATTTTGATGGTAATATATATGGAAAAATACTTGAAATTGAATTTTTAGAATTTATTCGCGATGATATTAAGTTTGATAACACAAATGATTTAATTGAGCAGATGAGACTTGATATAGACCTTATAAAAAATAGATATTAATATTTACAATTATAAATTACTATGGTAATATTATATTGGAGATTTCCTATTGCTTTGTTCATCGAATCCTCAACGATATACACAGCTATAGGAGTATTAAAAAATTGGAGGTGTAAAAATGTTACCAAAAGATATTAAAGACCAAATTATCAATGAGTACAAGGTACATGAAAATGATACAGGCTCACCAGAAGTCCAAATAGCATTATTAACTTATAGGATTAATTCTGTAAATGAGCACTTGAAAACTCACAAAAAAGACCATCATTCTAGAAGAGGTTTATTGAAAATGGTAGGTCAAAGAAGAGGCCTATTGAAATATCTTCAGAAAAAAGATATAGAAAGATATCGTTCTTTGATTTAAAAATTAGGCATCAGAGGTTAATAAGAGCGGGATGTTCCCGCTCTATTGATTTACCTAGATATTTTTTATTTCAAAAGGATATAATATATATACTATAATAAAGGAGGAATTGCATGGAGAAAACTTTTGAGTTAAGTTTAGCTGGAAGAACTTTAAAAGTTACCATAGGTAAAGTAGCTGAACAAGCAAATGGTGCATGTTTAGTACAATAT
>JAAYQJ010000106.1 GCA_012519355.1 Tissierellia bacterium
GAAAATGGATTTTTACAGTATCATGAGTTACAGTTAATTTTAACTGTAACCCATTTTAAGCTTTTTTTACAAACTCAGATTTTAATTTCATGGCTCCAAAGCCATCAATTTTACAGTCGATATTATGTCCATCACTAGGGTTATCTATAAGCCTTATATTTTTGATTTTAGTGCCCCCTTTAATCGATGATGAACTTCCCTTTACTTTAAGATCCTTAATGACTATTACAGAATCACCATCTATTAATTCATTGCCATTGGCATCTAATATTCTGTTTTCATCTTCAACTTTATTAGCTTCTCCATCTAATGTCCATTCATAGGCACATTCTGGACAAATTAAAAGTGCCCCATCCTCATATGTATATTCAGAGTTGCATTTTGGACAATTTGGTAAAGAAAACATGCTCTTCCTCCTTCCATTCTACTTAATATTAAGATTAGTAAACCTATCCTTTATCATTTATATCTTATCACAGTATAGTTTTATTGACAAATCAAATCCTAATCTCCCTCAAATCAAAAAAGGCAGATAATACTATCTGCCTTATATAGTCCATTCCCCATGGACAATAGCTACTAAATACCATTTGCCATTATCTTGTTCAAATACTAGTTTTAGGCTTCTCCAATCCATGCCTTCATATTTAGGGTCCAATCCCTTAAAATGAAGCTCTATAAAATGGCTATTTGGATAAACCTCCTTCGTATTATCTATGGCATTTCCATAACTAACAGCTACGTCATTGCCTATAACCTGTGGGTTAGCAAAGTCTGCATCATAAATAAATCGTTCATAATAGTCATTGAAATTTAACTCAATGGGATCACCTGTGCCATCATAATGTCCCCACATATATACCTGGTCATTATCTTCAAGGTCCCCTACTTCCTCTACAGAAAACACCTTACCTGTTTCAGTATCTATATTATCGTAGGGGCTAAATCTGAGTCCTTTACTTGGGTGTACAAAGGTAGATAATTTTTCAAAGTCCTTATCCTTAATAGAATTTACAATTTCTACTGTCTTTGACAATAGGGCATCTGATGTAACTCTATCAGAATCATTTAATTGGGACTTTAGTTCTTCTATTTCATCTTCTAATTCAGCAATCTTCCTATCCTTTTCCTCTAGTTTTCCCTGAAGATCATCACTGTTACCATTATTGGGCCTACATCCAGATAAAACAATTACAAAAGTTAATATTATAGAAATTATTAGTATTATTTTTCTATTCATATTATCCTAACCTTTCCTTTTCTATTGTATTCTCATGGTTATAGTATATGCAAAAACAAGTTCTATATCCTTTATTAAATATTAAATCATAATCAAAATTTAATGCTTAATTAAACCCTTATTATAGGCATCTTCTATCATATGGCTTACAAAGTCCCATAATTCACTGGAGCTATCCTTAAGGGGTCCAATCCTTTTATATATGTCCTCTTTCCCTACATTGAATTTTTGCCAGGTCCCACCCTTGTTATAATAGTTATTTAGCATGGGTTGAAGCCTATCCATAGAAGCTGCAAATAAGGCCTCTGGAGTTTTTTGTTCTTCAAATTCATCCCATAGGGCCCTTAACTCCTTAGCCTTGTCTTCTTCAAGCATACCGAAGATCTTGTCAGCGGCTATTAGTTCCCTTTCCCTTTTACTCTCATTTCCTTTCTTGTCATAGCAGAAAGTATCCCCTGCATATATTTCAACTAAATCATGAACTAAAAGCATCTTTATCACTTTACATATATCTACTTTTTCATTGGCATATTCTCCTAAAACCATTGCCATAACTGCTATATGCCATGAATGCTGGGCATCATCTTCTCTTTGGTCTTTCCCTATTAAACTTGTTTGCCTTATTATTGATTTCATCTTATCTAGTTCTACTATGAACTCAATATCCTTCAACAATCGTTCTTTGAACAAATAAATCATCTCCCGATTAATCTATTACTATATTGTTTCTTCCCATTTCCTTAGCTTCATATAGCCTTTTATCAGCTAATTCTATTATGGACCCTACGGATAATTCATCATCAGCTAGTTCCATGGCATCAGCTATACCACAACTAAAGGTAATATTGATATCTTCCTTTCCATATTTGAAACTATAATCATTGAGGTTTTCTGCAATCCTTTCCAATGTCTTTAAGGCAGTTACCCTATCTGAGTTATGAAATAGGATTACAAATTCTTCTCCCCCATACCTTCCCATTGTATCATAGGCTCTAATTTTGCATGCTAACATTTCTGCAAACTCCTTAAGTACAAAATCCCCTACTTGGTGGCCATAAGTATCATTGATCTTTTTAAAATGGTCTAAATCTAAAATAGCTAAAGAAAAATTACTTCTCTCTCTCTTATACAACTCTATGTTTTGGTATAATCTCTCAAATACATATCCCCTATTATAAATATTGGTCAAGGGGTCCCTTATTGAAGTTTGTTTTAATTTTTCCTCTAAGTATTTTCTCGTTGTTATATCTTGCTTTATACCTAGAAAATTAGTAATCTTACCATCTGTATCTATTATAGGACTAATTCTAGCTTCTTCATAATAGATGCTTTCATCTTTTCTTTTGTTTATCAATTCACCCTCCCAAGGCCTTTCACTTGTAATGGTCTCCCACAATTCTTCAAATACTTCATCTGGAGTCAATCCGCTCTTAAGTATCCTTGGATTTTTACCTTTTACTTCTTCAAAAGTATAGCCAGTAGTATTTTCAAAGGCAGGATTTACATACTGAATATTGCCGTACACATCTGTAATTACTATGGATACTGCTGTCTGTTCAATTGCAACCTTTATTATAGTATCTAAATTTCCATTGAGGTCAAGCTTAGTTTTATCTTCGTCAAGAAAGTGTTCTTTATTCATAATATCCCTTCTTACAATAAATTTGTCTCCTTTTGTCTAACTATATACTAATTATATACTATTTTAACATCCTTTTACAAATAAAAGACCTAAATAATTAGGACTTTTTTACTATACAGATTTTAATAATTCTCTTACATAGGTTGGTAACATAAAAGACCCTTTATGTATCTCAGGATTATAGTATTTTGTATATAGCCCAAGTTTCTCCCACTCTTCTTTTTTGTGATCCTTAATGGGATGAAGTTTTTTTGATGCAAATCCAAATAACCAATGTCCTGATGAGTAGGTTGGCATATGGAATTGATATACTTCACAAATTTCAAATATCTTTTTTAATTTGGCATGGGCCTTTAACATTTCTCTTTTATATTCTTCAAAATAAGGACTTTCATGTTGATTTATTAATATACCATTTTCATTTAAGGCCTTGTAACAGTCTTTATAAAAGTCTGTAGTGAATAGGCCTTCTCCTGGCCCAATGGGATCAGTTGAATCCACTATTATTAAATCATAAAGGTTTTCCTTATCCTTAACAAACTTTACTCCATCTTCGAAAAATAGACTTACCCTTTCATCATCTAATTTTGAAGATGTTAGGGGCAAGTATTTTTGGCAGAGTCTAACTACCCTTTCGTCTATCTCTACCATATGAATTGATTCTATCCCCTTATATCTGGTTAACTCCCTTACAGTACCCCCATCTCCACCCCCAATGACTAGGACTTTTTTTACCTGAGGGTTTACAGCCATAGGTAGGTGTACTATCATATCGTGATAGATGAATTCATCCTTTTCATTTACCATAATAGCTCCATCTAAGGTAAAAAATATTCCAAAATCATAGGATTCAAAAAAATCAATTTTTTGGAAGGGAGTCATTTCTGAATGTAGGTGTTTTTTCACCTTAATAGACAGGTTACAAGTATCTGTATTTTTTTCATCAAACCATAGTTCCATTTAGCCACCACCTATATGTTCCAGATTTTTTTGGAAATTACGTCCATAATATATTTCATGCATTTCCTTATATAATTTATCTAAAATTCTCTTTCTTTCTTCTTCACTTAAGTTCTCTGCCTTCATTTCAAATAGATAATTATTTAAATCTAATTCCTTTAAGATCATCTTTGTATGGAAAATGTTTTCCTGATATACATTGACATCAATACTATTGTATAAGCTTAAATTTCTTGATGCAATAAAATCCTGTATTGAATTGATTCTATGATCTTTAAAGTGTTTATTTCCATCTATATCCCTAGTGAAACCTCTTATTCTATAATCACAGATTATAATGTCCGAGTCGAAGTTCTCAATTAAATAATCAAGAGCTTTAAGTGGAGATATTTCTCCACAGGTAGACACATCTATATCTACCCTGAATGTCATTATTCCTCTATCTGGATGGGCTTCAGGATAGGTATGAACTGTTATATGACTTTTATCCAAATGACCTACTATGTGGTTTGGAGTTGGGATTATATTATCTATATTCCCTAAATTACAGGATGGGTCTACGCATACTACTGGAACTGCTTCTTCAGATATGAGTAGAGTAACGCTTGCACCCTGTGGTTCATAATCCTGCTTAGCAATATTTAACACATTGGCACCTATAATATTAGTAATCTCTACTAATATTTCAGTTAATCTAGTTGAATTATATTGGTCATCAATATATTCAATATAACCTTTTTTATCCTCTGGTGTTACTGCATAACAAACATCGTAGATATTAAAACTAAGCGTTTTAGTTAGATTATTAAACCCATATAACTTAATTTTTTCCATTTTCTACCTCTCTTCTATATATAGTTTGTCCTATTTATTTTACTTTATATAAGTTCTAATGTCTAGATTTTCCGGACATCCTACTCCTTCTATACTTCCTATGTAATCTTATATATATAATACATCAAAATTTGGTAAAAGGGCTATAAATTTCATAGTTAATTTTTGTATATAAATATCATTTTATTTTCATTTTGAAAATAATGGAACTGCCTATCAGAATATTTTACCTATAAGTTTAAGAAACTATACATTAATGATATATTAATTTCTTCCTTTGGAGGTTCCTATGAAAAGTTTTAAATATAATCTTTTACCTGTGATTCTAGCTGTTTTTTTATCAGCTAAATCCTATGGAGCAAATGAACTAAGCCATGATAGAAGCTTAAATAAAGATAATGATGAAGTAGAATTTTTAATAAATAAACGGAATAGCAGATACGATATACCAGAAGTGTCTGGAGAAGTAGATAATATGCCTTGGAGAAACGACAAGGATTTTTTAAAGGCCAAGGAAAAGTATAATACCCATACCTTAATTGCTGGATTTTGTGCAGTTCTAAAGAACCCTTTACCTGGGGAAGAATATAATGTTAATCTAGCTAGCAAAAAAATTAAGGGCTATGTAATTAAACCATCAAAAATATTTTCTCAAAATTCTTCTATAGGCCCCTACACTAAACTTAGGGGGTTTAAAGAAGGTGCCTCCTATATTGGAGATAATATTATAATGACAGAAGGTGGTGGTGTCTGTAAAATAGCCACAAGCCTATATAATTTAGCTGTACTAGCTAATTTAGAAATTATTGAAAGGCATAACCACTCTATGCCTGTTAATTATGTACCCTATGGTCAAGATGCCACCGTTGCATATGGGGTAAAGGATTTAAAATTTAGAAATACTACAGACAGTCCAATATTGATTTGGTCAGAAATGATTGGCAATAGATTGTATATGGGATTTTATGGGACAGAAAAACCACCTAAGGTTGTATGGAACCATGAGATTAGTAACACTGTTGAACCTTCCATTAGGTATATTAAGAATGAAAACTTAGAACCTGGTCAGTCCCGCACCATATTAGAAGGCTTAAATGGTGCAACTGTCAAATCTACGGTTACAATAACCTTCAGAGATGGCCATTATATTATTAAAAATATGGGCACTAGTTATTATAGGCCCTTGCCTAAGGTAATTGAAGTTAATTAAACTCATATACCTACAATTTAAAGGAGTGAAATTATGCAGGAAGATAAGAGAAGCTTAAATGCTAAAACTGATAATAAAAAGCAAGTGGGTAGTCATAAAAATCATAAAGACCCCCATTTTGGATATTCTCCAACAGATATATACTATAAAATTGAGAAAAAAATACCCGACTCTAAAGTGTCAATTCCTACCTATGATGCAGTATGGGAAGCAAAGAAATGGGTAGACGATATAAATAGAAAATAGCCTTAAGGGCTATTTTTTTTGTAAATTTTTTCCTTGACTATGAACATTAGTTCTGGTATTATTGAATTAAACAAATGTTCTTTTCCTGGAGGTGGTTTTGTGGATAGTAGAATAATATTTCATATAGATGTTAACTCTGCCTATCTTTCATGGGAGGCAGTTTATAGACTACAACATGGAGCAAAAATAGACCTAAGAGAAATTCCATCTATAGTTGGTGGTGATAGTAAAAAAAGACATGGTATTGTATTAGCAAAATCAATTCCCGCTAAAAAATTTAATATTTTAACTGGAGAAACTGTTTATTCAGCAATACAAAAATGTCCCAGTTTAGTAGTGGTACCTCCTAACTTTGAAAGATATCTAGTTGCCAGCAATGCCTTAATAGACCTATTAAGGGAGTATTCCCCCAAAATACAAAGATATTCTATTGATGAAGCTTTCTTGGATTATTCTAATGGTGATAGGCCTTGGGAAAATGTAGCCTATGAAATAAAAGAACGGGTGAAAAATGAGCTTGGGTTCACAGTTAATATAGGGATTGGTCCCAATAAATTGCTAGCTAAGATGGCCTCAGATTTTAAAAAACCCGACATGATACATACTCTATTTAAGAATGAAATAAAGGATAAGATGTGGCCTCTGCCAGTAGAAGAACTTTTTATGGTAGGACCCAGAACTAAAGTAAAGCTAAATAATAGGGGGATTTTTACTATAAGTGATCTGGCTAATCTTAGTAGGGATTATATATATTCATGGCTAAAAAAACCAGGTCTCCTTATATGGGATTATGCCAATGGAATAGATAATTCTAGGGTAAGAAGCGACCCCCTACCTGTAAAATCCATAGGCAATTCTACTACTACTTCTTTTGATGTAGATAATAGAAGAGAAGCCCATATGATCTTATTAGCCCTATCAGAAAAAGTCAGTATGAGGATGAGGGCCATTGACCAATATGCTTATGTTGTATCTGTAGGGGTGAAAAATACCAATTTTTTCTCCTATTCTAGACAGATGAAATTAGATGTGCCTACAGATTGTACTAATACCATATATGAAACTGCTAAAAAACTATTTGATGAAATGTGGCAAGGAGAACCCCTAAGACAATTATCCGTCTCCTTATCAGACCTATTGGATAATAATTTTTACCAATTATCCTTTTTTGAAAAGGATAATAAAAAAGAAAGACGATTTGATAAAACCCTAGATAGAATTAGGGGTAAATTTGGTCCAGAATCTGTTTTTCGTTCCTGCTTTCTTTATTCTGGCATTAACCCTCTTATAGGTGGAGTTATGATGGAAGAAGAATACCCTATGATGTCCAGTATAATTTAGTGAGGTGATTGGTGTTGAAGGTATTGATGAAACCTATAGAAATGATTGCTTGGTTCACTAAAGATGGGTATCCTATTCCTTTAAGATATAGGCTTATGGATGAAGAAGAAAAAAATATAGTAATTAGGGTCAATAAAATCCTATTTAAAGAAGAAGAAAAGATTGCTGGAAATAGGATGTTACTATATAGGTGTGAAAGTCTTATAAATAACAGCTTAAAAATCTTTGAACTTAAATATGAAATAGCTACTTGTAAATGGTTTCTATTTAAAATGTGATAATTTTCTATACAAAATGCCATACTAATCCTATATATATAAGAAAGGATGATGGTATGAAAAACCCAAGAGCCATAACCGAAATACTAAACCAGGCTAAGAAGATAGAAGAAAATAACTTTTCTAATATGGAACATTTTACAAGTATTAGTATGCTACTAAATTCAAATGATTTAGGAAGGCCAAAGGATAAGGAATTAGCTGCTAAGTTTGAGGAATTAAATAAGGAAATGGAAGATATAAATAAGAGGACTTCTGAATTATTAAATGATTTAGCTTCTCGAAACAATTAAGTGATGGATATGGTATATCCATCACTTAATTTTATTATATAAGTCCATTGTCTTATTGGAATCCTTATAATTTATAATATAATACCTATCTTCAGTTTTGATAACTATATAGGGTGAACTTCTTTCATTTATAAATAATATTGCACTTCCTATATTCTCTAATCTAAAATTACCTCTTAAAATATATCCTAAATCAAAGCCGTTTGTTTTATTTAAAATCCTTGGTATATTATCTTGAAGGCTTAATTCAACTATATCCTCCCTATCAATAGTTCTTCCATACATACCCCTAATAGTTATCCTATCATTTTCTACTTCAATCTTAGGCTCTCTAGCTCCATAAAGTAACATACCAAATACTAATACTAGAATAAAACTATTAAAGCCAACAGCTATTTTTGCTTCCCCCTTATTGGTCTTACCTTTATTGTAGCCATATTTTTGAGCTAGTATTATTAAAATAATAGATAAGGGGAAAATCGAAAATATAGATATAGTCATCAAAAGTCTATTACCTTGTTCTTGGGCTATTCCGCTTATGAGTAATAGTATAGCTGTTATAATGCAAAAATTCCCCATTAGCTTCCCTAAGCCCTCTATATCTACATTTTTCTTCTTCTCTTCACTCATAGTATTATATCCAGCAATGAGAAAATACCATTTGAAAAATCTTATTCCAATTCCTATTATAAAAAATATTACTGCTGTAATATATAATACAAACATCATCTATCCCCCTTTTCTAACTTAATCTATGGGAAAAGTTTTATAAAAGTCTACCCTTTCTTCTAAGGTCGGGTGAGTATGGTACCATATTTTATAGATTTTGCTTGGTCTAGGCAGGCCTAGGCTTTGTCGGTATAATTTTTCCATGGCAGAAACTGCAGATTCCCTATCTTCTGTAAGAATGATTTCGTAACTGTCTGCCTCTACTTCCATATACCTAGATACATAATTTGAAATAGGAGAACTTAAAAATAAATAAAAGTTTAAGACCAATAATAATAGGGGCACTGCTGCTACATCATGCAGTCTCCTAATGCCAAAGCTACCATTAGATAAATTTAGTATCCAGTTAGATGTAATAAATACTAAAAATAAGATTAAAATAGTGCCAAGACTACTAAATACAATAAGCTTCCATATATGGAAGCTTATGTAATGGCCAATTTCATGGGCAGTAATACTTAGGACCTCACTCTCTTCCAAGTTGTCAATAGTAGTATCCCATAATACTATCCTCTTGGAATGAAAGATACCTGTCATATAAGCATTCATAGTTTTAGTATCCTTGCTTTTATCTACTTTATATATCTTAGCATCTTCTATGCCTGCCTTATGTAAAAGGGATGTTATTTCCTGACCTAGTTTTTCATCCTCTATGGAGGTGTACTTATTAAATATAGGATCTATTATAAATGGGGAAATAAATACTATAAATATGATAACTGGAATTATTAAAAATGATAATTGTAACCACCAAGTCCTAGGACTTCTATACATTAGGTAAAAGGGAATAAATATAAAGAGGGAAAGAGATAAGTTGTTTACTAAAAATCTCTTTATGGCCACCTCAATCCATCTTGCAAAAGTTTGGTTTGATAGGCCGTATTTATGTGCTAATATATAGGAGCTGTAATAGTTTAATGGAAGGTGGATTAAAAACATTAAGATAAAATATATAATTCCATAAAAAAGGCCTGTTAAAAAAATTGATCTCTCACTTTCAATTAAATACCTTATCCTATAAGAAAATCTAGAAGTTAAAAACAATAGGGGTATCAAAAATTGAAGGATTAACCTAAGGGCCCAAACCATTAGACTATCCTTTCTTAAATCATAAACCTCTTCAGATAAATTTGGATATTCTAGCTTTAATTTTTCCATATTCAAATATTCACTAACTAAAACAAAGAAGATAAATCCTAGTAAAAAAATAAAAAATAATGCTATAGTTATTTTTAACTTTCTGTCCACCTTATCACCCCTCCTAGATTATTTATTATTATATATTCATTTTATTGACTATTATGATAATTATTAATATATCCATAATTAGATATTATAATAACTATAGATGAATTACAAGGTATAAATAAAAGGTGGATAAATCCACCTTATAAATCAACTTTATTTTCTATTAAATAACTAGTAGCTAAAAATCCAAGTACAATGAAGAGTATTTGTGATAAATTCCCTATTATATTAATATAGCCCATTATATGAGTCCCATAGGCAGTGACTTGACTTATCCCGCCAAAAATTGTTCCAAAGGGAGCTATATCATAATAGTGAAGGATTTTGAAATTATTAAAACTTAGATAATAGGGAAAGGCTTCACTAATCTTTAAGGTTAGATAATTAAGAAGTCCACTTAGTACTAGAAAGATAACGAACCATAAACCACCAATTTTCTTATTTTTCACACTGACCTTGCTTAGGGCTATGGACAGATATATTATAACTAAGGTTAAAAATGTAGACTCTAGTGACACTATTGTTGATGAAATAAATGCTGATGAAACTGCACCAGGTTCAAACATGGCTAAGAATCCTTTTACATTATTAAGCCAACTGGTACCAAATAAGATTGTTGCAAGGAGAAAATTGTATAAAACTGCCGATATGGCTATTGCAACATACCAAATGGCTCCAACTAATATCTTTGCTCCAAGGATTTTATTTCCTGAAAGTGGTAGTGTAAAAGTTAAATAACCCCTGTCTTCATACAATTCCTTTCTAAATAAACCAACTATATGAATAAATGTGGCTAAAAAAGCTCCAAAGATAACCAAAATTGAAATTAACATGGTAAATGCTCTGAAACCTGTTGCTTCAGCCATATTATGTGGCCTATTGGATACCATATAAATATTATATTGTATAATAGTAGATGCAATTAATAAAACCGCTATAATCCCAAAAATAAACTTATAGCTTCCTTTTAATTCATACTTCATATATTTTCCCATTATACCCCTCCTATTCTCCAAATATTTCTTTATACAGGTCATCTATTTTCATATTTCTCTCTTCCCTTAGTACTTCAGCATTCCCTTGTAAATAGACTTCTCCTTCTTTTAGAAAGACAACCTCATCAAAAATATTTTCCATATCCCTAACTAAATGAGTAGTGATAAGCATAGTACTCTCTTCATTATAGTTATTGATTATAGCATCTAGGATTTGATCCCTAGCCACTGGGTCTACACCTGCTATAGGCTCATCTAAAATATATACCTTGGCATTTCTGGATAAGACTAAAGTAAGGTTTAGCTTTTCCTTCATCCCCTTGGAAAGGGAGTTGATTTTCATATCCCTATCTAGCTTCATAAATTCAAGTAATCCATAGGCCTTATTTTCATCAAAATCTTGGTAAAAGTCTTTAAAGAAATTAATAGCATCCTGTATCTTCATCCAATCATATAAAAAATTTCTATCTGGTAAATAAGATACTATTGATTTTGTAATGACTCCAGGCTTATTTCCATCTATATAAACTTCTCCCTTAGTAGGTCTTAAAATCCCAGTTAAGATCTTTATCAGGGTAGTCTTTCCACTACCATTTGGACCCAATATACCTACCACTTTTCCTTTTTCTATAGCCAAAGATACATTGTTTAAGGCTTTTTTAGTGAAATATGTTTTGCTCAATCCTTTTATTTCAATAATATTAGTCATCATTTCCCCTCCCTCATCTTTTCATCAATTATTGAAACAATCTCTTCTAAATCAAAACCTAGAGATCTCATATCTTGAATAAAACTATTAACTAGACTAGAAGCCATACTTTGCTTTAATTCCTTAATAATGTTTTCATCTTCTGTCACATAGGTCCCCATACCTCTTTGTGTAAAGACTAAATTTTCCCTTTCCAATTCATGATATGACCTTTGAATTGTATTTGGATTAACTTTTAATTCAGTAGACAAATCTCTAACTGATGGCAATTTATCTCCCCTCCTAATTTCCCCTTTAACTATTCTCCTTTTTATTAAATTCATTATTTGAATATAAATTGGTAAATTCTCATTGAACATCACAAAATTCACCTCCTGGGTATATTGGTGTCTTAATAGTATAGTGCACTATTATTCTATGAATGTCAAGGTTTTTTGATAAAAAAATAAGCCCTTAGGCTTATTTTATTTCAACACCCCCAAATAGGGTAAGACATCTAACTATTAATACTGGTGCATTTGGGTCCATATTAGGTATTGTTTTGTTACTCCAACCACCAAACAATGGTGTACCCTTAACCTCTACTCTCCAGTTTTCAGGCACATAGATATCGATTCCTCCAAAGATAGCATTTAATTCAATTGAAGCTTCATTATTATAAAGCTGTGCCCTCCTTAGATCTATATCTATGCCACCAAATAAAGCAGTAGCCTTTCCACCTTTAAAGCTTTGGGATTGGTTATTTGTCTCTATGGCTGAAAATACAATGAATTCATCAACATAATCATCTAAGCTTATATTTTTAATGTTTTTTTTTACATCTGAATCATACTTTACTTCTATAAAAGATCCCCTTGAAAAAATAACTTTCAAACCTACTAATATTAATATAATAGGCCATACTAACCTAAAAGCATTGAAATCAAAAAGGTCTAACCTATTAACTTGCAGGGCTCCACCTATAATAATTAGAAATAAACTTCCAAATTTAGATGATTTTCTATCAAATAGACTTAATAATCCCATTAAAATCAATATACTTGGCCAGTAGAGTTTAAACATTTGACCAAAGGATAAAACATCAAACTGCTCTAATAAAAATCCAGCACCAATTAAAATCAATATAATTCCCCAAAAATATTTGCCACTCATAAGAAATCCCCCCTATTTTCAGTTGACAATTGACAGTTGACAGTTGATAATTTTTTCAATCCACAATTCACAATAAATAGTGAATAGTTGTCTAGGTCAAACTTTAGGGTCAAAAATTCTTCACTACCATTCAGAATGGCTAGACTATCATCCTGAGCAAGCGAAGGATCTTAGACCAGAAAGCAGGACCCAAATAATTGTGAATTGTGAACTGTGAATTGTACATTGTTTAAGCTATTTACTAAGTTCCCTAGACTTATCTGCACAGGCCCTCATAGCCTCCATAATGGCAGTTCTAAAACTCTTTTCTTCTAATTTGGCAACTGCTTCTATTGTAGTCCCCCTAGGAGAACATACATTATCCTTTAATTCACCTGGATGAATACCAGTATCTAAAACCATCTTAGCAGCTCCTAGAACAGCTTGTGCTGCCATCTTATATGCTTGTTTTCTAGGTATTCCTTCTATTACTCCACCATCAGCCATTGCCTCTATCATCATATAAACATAGGCTGGTGAAGAACCACAAAGAGCTGTGAAGCCATCCATCAAGCCTTCATCAATTACTTCACATCTTCCAAAGCTATTAAAGATAGCCTTAACTTCTTCTCTTTTTTTATCATCTATCTCCTTGTCAAATACCAAGGCAGCCATCCCTTCTCCTACCATGGCTGGAGTATTGGGCATAGCTTTCACAACTAATACATTTCTACCCAGAATCTTTTTCATATAATCAATGCTTATGCCTGCAGCTATTCCGATTATTACTTGTTCCTCTTTAACTATTTCTTTAATCTCCTTCATTACTTCTTCGTACATATAAGGTTTAACGGCTAATATTAAATAATCTGATTTTTTTACTACTTCCTTATTATCTAAAGTAGTTGTAATACCATATTTATTTGCTACATCTTCTAAGCTTTCCTCAGTCTTTGCTGAAGCTATGATATTTTTAGGTAAAACTAAATTTGATTTTATAATTCCCCCAATCATTGCCTTGGCCATATTTCCACAACCAATAAATCCAATTATTTTATCCATTATAACACCTCATCTATTAGCTTTTTATATCTTTAATATATCATATTTTAATTGATAAAAACTGCTTTTATAAATTTTATTATCAAAATTTGAGAAACATATTGACAAATGTCCTTTTTTGTGAATATAATAACATAAGGAAAGGATTTTAAACTTAGGGATATTATGCTTACATTTCTCTATGTTTATTAAAAAGAGGTGATCTTATGAAAAGAAAAAACATTTTACCTCTAACGCTAATTTTAGTGATTGTCTTTCCTATGCTTATCTTTAGTTTTTGCAAGTCTAATTTAGTGACCCACTATAAGACCATGTCAGAAGTCAAATCCAAATTCCAAGATTTACTATATAAATTTGATGATTTTGATGATGAATTACCAGTAGAAGATTGCATTGATATTGAACTTGAAGATGATTTAACATACATTGATAAAGACCTTGCTTTAGAAGATATAGAATATCTGTTAAGTCTATTAAAATATGGATATGCTGGATATGAATTCTTCGGTGGTGATGAAAAGTTTTCAAGGGCTAGAAGGAATATGATTTGGTCTTTAAGAGAAGTACTTGGTGATGAAATCCCCATTGATAGGTTTTTAGAAATCATATGTACAGAATTAAGGTTTATACAAGATGCTCATTTCCTCATAGAAGATAACAAGATATGTGATTTTAGTAGGTATTTTTCCAGTAGAAAATATGCTTTTAAAAGGGATAGCAATGGATATTACACCACTATAGATGACAAGATACACTACCTAATCAAAGTAAACAACGAAAACCCTGATCGATTTATGAAACTCACCCTAGATGAAGATGGCAGTCTTATATATAATCTAGGCATCTTATCTGATACAGAAAATATCTATGTCCCCTTAGAAATAGTCCTAGAATCAGAAAATGAAATTATGAGGGAAAAAATTAGCTTATTTGAATATATACCTTATTACAAGGAAAAAACCAAGAGTTACAATTATTATGAAATAGATGGTATACCAATTCTAGAAGTAAATAGTTTTTGCAGAATGTGCCCAGAGGATGAAAGTATTGAAGAATTCATAAAGGATAGTCGTTCCCTAAGAGATAAGGAAAATATAATCATAGACCTCCGCAACAACACTGGCGGAAGCACCATAAATGTTGATAATTGGTATAGGGGCTTCACTGGAAGGAGATTACAAAGGGATATAATTGAATCTGGTTTATATACAGACACTAGTGTTACCCTAACAAGAAATAAATTTGAAAATAAGGATAATGAAAAGGAAATAGTTAAAGAACAATGTCTTGAGGTAATATCTAGTTATGAAGATAAGAGGTATTTCCCAGGATGGAGTCCAATTACATTTAGTGATTTTAAACCTGTTGAAAACAAGGTAAATATATATATTTTGGTAGATAAGTCTACTGCTTCAGCTGCAGAGTTCTTTACTTATTACCTAAGAAAATTAGATAAGGTACTATTAATTGGTACTAATACAAATGGCTGCACATTAACAGGAAATTGTAATACCGCATACCTACCAAATTCTCAAATAAAACTTCATATTTCTCATAAATTATATATGAATAAGGATTTTGAAAATACAGATGGTATAGGTCTTCTTCCTGATTTATGGGTTAAGCCATGTATGGCTTTGGATAGGGTAATTGAATATATAAAAAATAATAAGTAAGGTGAAAACCTTACTTATTTTTATCTCCTAACCTTTAAGGCCATAGGGTCTGACAAGACCTCATAACTGCCCATACTTGCAGCTGTAATCATCATAGCATTTATAATGGTGATTATTATTCCTTCAATACCTCCAGCCTCCCTAGCGAAACAAAGGTGAGAACTAAGGCTATAATAAAAGCATATAGCCTAACTACCGAATCGCCAAACCTTTTCTTCACTATAGACTTAGTGAATTGAACAATGACAGTAACCGCAGTAGTTAATCCAACAAAGGTAGCCAAAGCATCTGCCTCCATAAGATTATCAAACATTATACTCCCCCCTTAAATACCTTTAGTTGATTTTATGCTTGTATTAGGGGAGATATTACATTAATCTAAGATCGAAATAAATATTCACCTCTGGCCACATGACTTGCACTACCTGTCATGATGATTTCATAATCATCCTTTAATTCTACAGTTAAATTTCCCCCTTCAGTATTTACACGGACTTTGCTATCTAACCTATTTAATAAATTACCTACAACTACTGAAGCACAAGAGCCTGTACCACAGCCTAAGGTTCTACCAGCACCCCTTTCCCAAGTATAGATGTCTATATTGTTTCGATCTATGATTTTAACAAAGTTTACATTAGTCTTTTTAGGAAAGAGCTTATGGTTTTCAATCTTTTCACCTAAGGCATTTATATTTACTTCATTAATGTCATCAACAAATATTATTACATGGGGGACCCCTACTAATAGGGCTGAAAATTTATAATTCATATTATCTATATGTATATCTTCTTCTAATATTTTCTCCTTATCTAGGTTAACAGGAATTTTTTCTCCCTCAAAAACTGGTCTACCCATATTTACTCTTATTTCACTTGCCTTGTTTAGCTCATCTACCTCTAAATCAATATATTGAATACCTGCTAAGGTTTCAATAGAAATAGATTTCTTTTTAACTATGCCATAGTCATATATATATTTTGTAAAAGACCTGATCCCATTTCCACACATTTCACCTTGGCTACCATCCGAGTTATAATACAGCATTTTTATATCTGCCTTGCTACTATACTCACATACCATAATACCATCGCAGCCTATTCCAAAATGCCTATCAGATGCCTTTAAAGCCAAATCATTATAATCTACTCCAAGGCTTTCCCTTCCATCAAATATTAAAAAATCGTTACCTGCTGCCACATACTTATCAAATTTCAATGTTTTCACAAGCTCCACCTCTTCAAAAATAAATATATCTATTTATAATTTAATAGTTTTTTCATACCATCATATCCAATAATAGTATTGGGGAATATCCTTATGGCATTTTCCTTAAATACTTCTGGTTCTTCAATAGAAGGAGAAAAATGAGTAAGCAATAGTTCCTCTACCCTTCCTTTATAGGCCAGTTCTGCTGCTTCTTCAAAGGTCATATGTTTGTTTTTTATGGCCTTTTCTAAGTCTTCATTATCTCCGTAAGTACCTTCACAAATAAATAAATCACTGTCAGAGATAAAATCTACTATTGAATCTATAGGCCTTGTATCTGTTATATAGCTTAATTTTATCCCCCTTCTTTCTTCACCTAAGACCATATCTGGAAAGTATTCCTTCCCATTATATTCTATAATCTCACCTCTTTGAAGGCTCTTCCAAATTTCCTTGGGTACTTCATTTAATCTTGCCTTTTCAGGGAGAAATTTAGGCATCCTATTTACATAGAAACTGTAACCTAGACAAGGAGATGAATGGTCTAGTTCTAAGCTTCTTATGATTATATCACTATTAGACCCACTGGAAGCATCTATTTCTCCAAATTCTAATGAAGACTTTCTTGCCTTTATATATATGGGTTCATTTGGGTTTTCTATTATGTATATGTCATAGGGAAGATAGGCTAAGGATAGTAATAGGCCAGATAATACTTTTTTTAAACCATAGGGGCCTATAATGGTTACTGGCTCAGTCCTGTCACTGTTCCCCATGGTAGATAGAAGGCCAGGTAGTCCAAATATATGGTCTCCATGGAAATGGCTTATACATATTATATCTATTGATTTAAAACCAGTTTTGAACTTTCTCATGGCAACTTGGGTGCCTTCTCCACAGTCTATAAGGATCTTTCTCCCCTTATAAGTCAATAAAGTGGATGATAAATACCTATTGACCATAGGCATACCACCACCAGTTCCTAGCAAGGTAATATCTATCACAAAAATCTCTCCTAACAATAAATTATATTCACATATTATATTTTTTCTATTATATAATAATATACAAAAAAATCCCACAAAATTGTGAGATTAATTGTACTTTCTTTTTTCTCCAAATAATTCATCCTTTGTGTACATCCCTATCTTATATATATGGTCTGCTATTCTCTCCAAATGTCCTATTATATCTATATATATAACCCCAGAATCTATATTACATAAACCCTTATTAAGTCTATCAAGATGGTTTTGTTGAAACTTTTCACTTAATTCATCTATTTTATTTTCCAGTTTTTTAATTTTAACTATACTATTGGGATCTCTTTTCTTTAAAGTTACTATTGTATAGTCAAGCATTTCTAGTATGTTTTCCTCTAATTCCTTTAACTCTTCTATGGCCATAGGTGAAAAGGGTAATCTTCCATCTATCTTTTTATTGGTTAGGGAAATTATCTCAATTACCCTATCCCCTGATCTTTCAATATTATTAATGCTACTTATCATTGCTGGTACCATGATGGATTGACTTTCTGTTAACTCTCTCTTTGAGATCTCAACAATATATGTAGTAAATTCCTTTTGCATTTCATTTATTATATATTCATTATCAGATATAGCTCCAATTTTTTTAGTATCTTCATTATATATTACTTCCATTACATCTATAATCATATTTTTAAGTATTTCCATGCCCCTAATAAGTTCATTTCTAGCTGCTTCTAAAGAAGCCACAGGTTTATCTAAAAGTAGCTTATTTAATAAAACTTTTCCATTTACCTTATCTGCCTTGGTCCTTACAATTTTATATAGGAAATTAACATAATATTTTGTAATAGGTAAGAATAATAATGCACTCAATAGATTGAAAATAGTATGTGAATTGGCAATATATACTGATATATCAGCATCTTTATGGAAGTACTCTGTCATCAATACTACTATTTTCAAAAATATTGGTAAGACTAGCCAAGTAATCAAAACCCCAAATACATTGTATAGGGTATGGCCCCAGGCAGTTCTTCTTGCATTGGCATTTCCTGTCATACTTGCCATTTGGGCAGTAACACAAGTACCTATATTATCTCCAAGCATTAAATATATGGCAGCCCTTAAATCTAAAAGCCCTGCTTGACCTAAAATCATTACGAGGCCAACTGTAGCAGCGCTACTATGTACCATTGCAGTTGCTACTATACCTAATAAAACTCCTACTATGGGGATAGAAGCATATTCAGTGAAAAAGTACCTTAAGGTTTCACTTTGCTGCATGTAGGGAATTCCACCGTTCAATATTTTTAGGCCTAGAAACATCATTCCAAAACCCATTAAGGCTTGGCCTATGTTTTTGATCTTTTTATTCTTTGCAATATAGTTTATCCCAAAACCTATGCCTAGTACTGGAAGAGCAATATCTGTCAGCTTAAATTTAAAACTAAAGGCCATAAGTTGTGCTGTAATTGTGGTTCCAATATTAGCACCATAGATAATTCCCATAGCTTGGGATAAATTCATTAAACCAGAGTTTACAAATCCAACAGTTAGGACTGTAATTGCTGTACTACTTTGGACAATTGCTGTTACTAAAGTGCCAACAAAAAAGGCACTTATAGTATTGCCAGTTAAAACTGTAAGGATTTTTTTCATGGTCTCCCCTGAAGCCTTTTCGAGACCTTCTCCCATCATATCAACACCGTACATCAAAAGAGCAGTTCCACCAATAAGACCAAACACCAACTCTTCCATTTTATTACCTCCGGTATATAATTTATGAAGCAAATCCTACCATATTAACAATTATTTCCTATGATTTCATTTTATCAATAAGTTAAAATAAACACAATAATAGTTAGTTTGTTAACAAACAGAATAGTATAGTAAAAGTATTGAAAATCTAAGATTATTAGGGGTATAAAAATAAATAAAAAAAGGCTAAGATAAAAATCTTAACCTTTTTCCCTAACACACCCGAGAGGACTCGAACCCCCAACTCTCTGATCCGAAGTCAGATGCTCTATCCAATTGAGCTACGGGTGCAAACAGATATAAATAAAAAAAATTGGCCTTGGCCAATTTTTATGGTGCGGGAGAGAGGACTTGAACCCCCACGTCA
>JAAYQJ010000107.1 GCA_012519355.1 Tissierellia bacterium
CTACTAAAAGCTCTTTAAAAATAGCTATTGTTAAAGGTAGAATGCTATAATCTACTGGACTTGTTATAGTCATAGATATAAGGATAGATATTGATAATGTAAGGCCTATTTTGGCAGTATTAGGTACATTTTGAGAACTAAAAAATGGTGAAAAAACAAAAATACCTGACGTTCTAACAACCACTAATAAAAAAAGCTGAAACTGATTTGAAATTAGACTTAGGATTTCTTCCATATATACTCATCCTTAATATATGTACAGATTAATATTTGTAAACAACTCTGTTGCCAATTGGGTTAACAATCTAAATATCCAAGGTCCAAATAGTAAAATAGAAATAAAAACGGCTATTATTTTAGGGACAAAGGAAAGAGTAGCTTCCTGAATCTGAGTAACTGCTTGTATTATACTTACTATTAAACCCACCATTAAACTAATAATTAGCATAGGAGCAGCAGAAAATAATACTGTACGAATTGCGTCCTGTGCTAATTTTATCATATCAACATTACTCATAATAACACCCCTAATTAAAGCCTAAGACTAAAGATTTGGCAATTAAGTTCCATCCATCAACTAATACAAATAATAGTAGCTTAAAAGGCAAAGATATAATTACAGGTGGCAGCATCATCATTCCCATCGCCATCAATGTACTTGCTACAACCATGTCTATAACTAAAAATGGAATAAAGATTATAAATCCAATTTGAAATGCTGTTTTTAGTTCACTTATAATAAATGCTGGTATTAAAACATGAGTTGGGATCTCATCTAAGTTAGAAACACTATCAATACCCTTCATGTTTAAAAATAAGCCCAAGTCCTTATCTCTCGTCTGTTTAAACATAAAATTTCTAATAGGAGTCATTGCTCTTTCAATGGCAACATCTTGAGATATTTCAGAGTTAATATAAGGTTGAACTGCTTCAGTATTTATTTCAGATGCTATAGGAGCCATGATAAAAAAAGTAAGGAATAGGGCAATACCAATAATAACCTGATTAGGAGGTGTTTGTTGTAATCCTAGTGCATTTCTTATAAAAGCTAATACTATAAGCATACGAGTGAAGCCCGTCATCATAATCAAAATGGATGGAGCTAAAGTTAATATGGTTAATAATAGTAATAGCTGTAGTGAAAACACATAATTTCCAGGTTCTTCATTACTCCCAACAGTAATAGTGCTATCAAGTAATGAAAAACTAGATTCTCCATATACAGATGTAGAAAAAATGATCAATATAATTGAAACCAAGATAATTAATTTAGTCTTTCTCTTCATCGCTAAAGTCTTCCTTATCTTTCTTTGAGTAGATCTTACCCAATATCTTATTTGATTTTAAAGTATTATTCCATCTTTCAAAATGCCTGTCTAAATACTTATCAAAATTCTCCACACTAATATCAAAGTCATCTTTACTAAGCTTGTCTATAACAGTTGTACTGTTATTATTAATAGATATAATGTAAATCTTCTCATTGATATTAATTATAGCTATTTTTGAACCACCTGGTATATTTAGTACATCTATTAAATCCATGTATTTACTTGAAACAACCCTTTTATAGCTTTTTGCTATAAATCTCGTTCCATAGATACTAAGCAAAATAACACCAATAAAAATCCCCAAATAAAACATTAGCTGTAAAATTATTTTAAATATGCTGACTTCTTCTAAGCCAGTACTATAAACAGGGGTTCCTATTAAATAGAAAAATATGAAACTATAAAAAGATTTAATCCAACTTTTCATGGCTTAACTCAATACCTTTTTTACTGCCTCAACTACCCTATCAGCTTGAAATGGTTTCACTATGAAATCTTTAGCACCAGCTTGGATTGCTTCAATGACCATAGCCTGTTGTCCCATTGCAGAACACATAATAATTTTAGCATCATTGTTTATTTTTTTAATCTCCCTAACAGCTTGTATTCCATCCATTTCAGGCATAGTAATATCCATTATAACCAATTCTGGATGTAATTCCTTGTATTTTTCAACAGCTTTAACTCCATTTTCTGCCTCTCCAGCAACATTAAATCCATTTTTGGTCAAAATATCTTTAATCATCATTCTCATGAAAGATGCGTCATCTACTATTAAAATTCCATTTGACATTTTATAACCTCCTCTTTAGATTATTAAACAATCTTTTTACTTGAACTATCAATTTCTGTTACTCTAACTCCAAAACTATCGTCAATAACCACTACTTCACCTTTTGCAATGAATCTTCCATTAGCGTAAATATTTAGAGGTTCACCAACTAGTTTATCTAATTCAATTACACTTCCTTGGCCTAACTCCAATATATCAGATATTTTTTTATGAGATCTTCCTAACTCTACTGTTATTTCAATTGGAATATCGCCAATTAAATCTATAGATGTATTAAATGGTTCATGGGAAGTTTCTTGAAAACTTTGAAATACAGGTTTTTGAACCGCAACTTTTTCTTCGCTTTTACTTATATTATAATTTATACCCCTGTCCTTATCAACTGTAGATACGTCAATAGGAGCATGCTTTTCAGCTTGTGTCTCAATTGAATCAGTTAAAGCAGCACTTATCGAATCTAAATCTATTGCTTCTTCACTGACAGAACTACCCATAAGTGCTTCAACTATTGATTTTCCAAATTCAATAGGTATTAATTGCATAATGCTACTGTTGATTATATCTTCCACTACCATTTTAAAAGAAACTTTAATAATTGGAAGATCTGTTTTTAGCAGTTCAATTATCTCTTTACCTTCTTGAAAGGTTATTTGCATTGATTTTGGAGGTTCAATATCTATTTTTTTCAAAAACATTTCTGACAAAGAAGTACAAGCAGAGCCCATCATTTGATTCATAGCTTCACTTACAGCACTTAAATCAAGTTCAGATATCTCCCTTTCAGTATCGAAAGTATCCTTTCCCATCATTATGTCGGTTATTATTTTTACATCATTTGTATTAAGGATTAAAAAATTTGATCCTTCTAAGCCTTCTTTATAACTAACATCTATTGCTACAAATGGTATGGTATATTCTTCTGCTAATTTGTCTGTAGTAGTAATGCTTACATTAGGGGTAGTGATACTTACTTTTCTATTTAATAAAGTAGACAAGGTGGTAGCAGCAGTTCCCATACTAATGTTTCCAATTTCACCTAATGCATCTTTCTCAATATCTGTCAACACTTGATCATCTTCATAATTTTCTACTATAGGTTCATCATTAATATCGCCTTTTAATAGGGCATCTATTTCTTCTTGAGATAACATATCATTGGCCATCGTTAATTTCACCCTCCTTTACGACTTCTGTGATTTTTACAGCCATTCTATTATTAGATACACCTACTTCTCCTCTAAATTTTATATTACTTCCTACTCGAACTCGAATATTTTGGCTACCATTAAGTTTAATAACATCTCCAGGGTGTAAGTTTAATATATCTTTGACTTTTATCGTAGCTGTACCCAATTCAGCAACTAAAGGAACTATTGTCTTTAGAATCCTTTCTTTAATAGCCATTAACTCTTCCTGTGAACGTTCTTTCTTTAAAGTGCTAAACCAGAGTCTAGTACTCAATTTA
>JAAYQJ010000108.1 GCA_012519355.1 Tissierellia bacterium
GAACATTTCTCCTTCATGCCAAACATAGGCCAGGATTCTACCATATCGGTCCCGCTCTTGAACGTCAAATTCTAATTCAATGTATTTTCCTTCTAGTCTGGATTTTGTAAAGTCTGATGCTATTTTACCTGCCTTTACATTTTTAGATGCATCGGGATGGACTGACTCTGGAGTGTCCACACCTATTAGCCTTACCCTTTCTTCCTTATCTTCCATTTCAATTATTAATGTATCTCCGTCTACTACTCTTACTACCCTATACTTGCCATCATTTAAATTTTGGTTAATAAGTCCAAATATTAGGGCTAGTAGTGCAATTCCTAAGCTTATAATTTTTTTACCCTTTTTCATTTTATGTCCTCCTTATAAGTTAATAACTAATGTGATTTTATCAGTAAAAGATATTTTGTTCAATGTAAATACTATATTGATAAAAGTATATGTATTTGATATTATAAAGATGATGAACAATATAACGCACAATTTGACCGTTAAATAGGGAGGTGATTAAATGGATGATATAAACCGCATTGTAGCAGTTAATTTAAAGAAAATCCGTGAGAAAAACAAATTAAGTCTTGAAAATTTATCTGAGTTAACAGGTGTAAGTAAAAGTATGCTTGGTCAAATTGAAAGAGGAGAATCTAATCCTACTCTCCAAACTATATGGAAAATTGCCACAGGCCTTAAAATCTCCCTTACTTCTCTAATAGTTTCAACTAAACCAGAAGCTGAAATCATCAATAAATCAAATATTTCTCCCATAGTAGAAGATGAAGGCAGGTTTAGAATATATCCCATGTTTCCCTTTGATTATGAGAAGAGATTTGAAGTATTGAATATTGAATTAGACCCAGGTGCAGCTTCCTATTCTGAACCCCATGATGAGAATACTGAAGAACATGTATTGGTACAGGAAGGAGAATTTACCATAAAAATAAATGGAGATACATATAGGGTTAAGGCTGGAGATGCCATCAGATACAGGGCAGATAAGGACCATGCTTATTATAACTTAAGTGATAAGCTAACTAAGATTTCTATGGTTATTTATTATCCTAATATAATAATTAAGGAGTGAATAGTATGAGTGAAACCCTAAGAATTGAGAAGGCAAGGAAGGAATATATTAATTCTAAACCCTCCATCTGCATTGAGAGAAGTAGGATTTGGACAGAATCCCATAAAAAAACTGAGGGTGAACCTATAGCCATTAGAAGGGCAAAGGCCTTTTTAGCTGCCTGTAAGGAACTCCCTGTAAATATCTTTGATGGAGAATTAATCGTTGGTACTACAGGGAATTTTAGAAGGTCTGGTATATTAACTCCTGAGTTTTCTTGGATGTGGGTAGATAGGGAAATGGATGATTTCGAAAATCGACCCCAAGACCCCTACTACATTTCAAAGGAAAACCGTGATTATTTAAGAAAAGAGATCTTCCCTTATTGGAAAGGTCAATCCCTTGAAGAAGCCTTTTTAAGACATGTACCAGAGGATACTGCAAAGCTCTTAATCGACACTGGAATAATAGATAATGATTCAAAATGGAGGCAAGCAATTGGAGAGATAACACCTGACTATGTTGATGTCTTGTTTCCGAAGGGCTATTTAAGGATTAAGAAAGAGGCTGAAGACTACCTAAAAAGTTTAGAAGCTGATTCCATTGAAAATATTGAAAAGAGGATTTTCTATGGATCCCTTGTTCTTGTTTCAGAAGGAATAATTACTCTAGCAAATAGGTATGGTGATAAGGCCAAGGAAATGGCTGACATGGAAAAGGATGAAGTCAGAAGAAAAGAATTGCTGGAGATTGCGAGAATCTGCTATAAAGTGCCTGCCTATCCTCCTGAGACCTTCCATGAGGCAATGCAATTTGTATGGTTCGTTCAATTATCAGGTATTCTTTCTGAAAATCCCCTTGCCTTAAACCTAGGCAGATTTGACCAATACATGTATCCATATTTTAAAAAGGATATAGAAAATGGAAGGATTACTGAGTCACGAGCTCAAGAATTAATTGAAGCCCTATGGATTAAATTATCTGAATGGGTATGGACCATATCATCTAATACTGCTAATTACTTTGCAGGATATAATCAGTTCCAAAACCTTACTCTTGGTGGAAGAAAAAGAGACGGTAGGGATGCTACCAATGAATTATCCTATATGTGCTTAAAGGCAACAGAAAGTGTAAAAACCCATCAACCTGGCCTAAGTGTTAGAATTCATTCTGACTGTCCAGAGGAATTTTTAATGGCAGTATGTAAGCTGGTATCTAAGGGCACAGGCTTTCCAGCTATTCACAATGATCAAGCTGGTTCCCAAATGCTATTACAAGCAGGATATGCTCCAGAAGATGCCAGGGACTGGAGCAACTGTGGATGTGTAGTACCTCATTTTAGAAAGACTGGAGAATGGACTTCTGCCGTTAATGTAAACTTCGGTGCTGCTTTAGAATATGCACTGAACCAGGGCTATAGCAGGTTGACTAAAGAAAAAATGGGACTTGAAGAAGTTCCAATGGAAGAATTTAAAAGCTTTGAAGAAGTAAAAGAAGCCTTTTTTAAACAATTTGCAAATCTTATCAAACATTCTGTAATTGGGACCCTAGTAGCTCAAAAGCTACATTATGAAATGGTACCAAGACCATTTTTATCTACAGTAGTTGATGGATGTATGGAAAAGGGTAAGGGTTTAAGTCGTGGTGGGGCTAAGTATAATGTTGGACCAGTTTTAACTGGAATAGGTTTGGGAGTAGTGGCCAATGGTCTAGCAGCTATTAAAAAGCTAGTCTTTGAAGACAAGGTCACAACTTTGGCTGAACTTAATAAGGCCCTTGAAGCTAATTGGGAAGGCTATGAAGGGTTAAGAGAGCTTGCCCTCAATGTACCAAAGTATGGAAATGATAAGAATTATGTGGACGAATTAGCCATTGAAATATCTGACTTTTTCTATAGGGAAACTAGAAAGTATAAGGATATTTTCGGTTCAAGCTTTAATACTGCATTTATGGGAATATCCAATTATGTACCTACTGGCAAGGTAATCGGTGCATTGCCCTGTGGTAGAAAGGCTAGGGCGCCTTTAACTGAAGGGGTATCACCTTTTGTAGGCAGTGATGTAACTAGCCCAACGGCTGCAATGAAATCTGCAGCAAAGGTAAACCATGATGTCCATACTGGTGGAACTTTACTTAACCTTAGATTAAATGAGAATCTACTAAAAACCAACAGAGGTTTGAGAAACCTTGGAGCTTTGATTAGAGCTTACTTCTCCCTTGGAGCCTTCCATGTACAATTCAATACTGTATCATCAGAGACCTTAAGGAAGGCACAAAAAAAACCAGATGAGTATAGGGATTTACTAGTCAGGGTTGCAGGTTATAGTACCCAATTTGTAAACCTATCTAGAGAAATGCAGGATGCCATAATAGCCAGAACAGAACATGAAAATATGTAGGTGAATTGATGTGAAAGATAATACAGGTATTATTATGAACATACAAAATTTCTCAGTAAATGATGGAGAAGGTATTCGGTCAACCATATTTATGGCAGGTTGTCCTCTTAGGTGTAAATGGTGTTCTAATCCTGAATCTTGGTCTTTTGATAATGATTATGTAAAAAAACTTACTTTAGATGATGTGGTTAAAGAAATAAGGAAAAACTTAATCTTCTATAGATATTCTCATGGTGGTATTACCTACTCAGGTGGTGAACCTAGCTTTCAAAAAGAATTTCTTAAATCTATGGTAGATACCTTCTTTAATATGGGTATTCACCAAACCATAGAAACCTGCGGCTATTTCAATTGGGACCATATGAAGGATATATTTGAAAAGTTAGATTTTGCTTTCGTAGATATTAAGGTAATGAATGGAAAAAAACATAAAGAACTAACTGGAGTAGATAATAAAAAAATATTAGATAACATTAAAAGACTAGGAGAATTAGATATAGATTTGGTTATTAGGATACCCTTGATTAAAGGTATTAATGACTCCTTGGATAATATTAATGAGACCGCTTCCTTTGTTAGTGAGAATATTCCCAATGGAAAAATAGAAATTCTCCCCTATCATTCTCTGGGAAATTATAAATATGATAAGTTAGGACTTAGTGAATATAAAAATATATTTCAAACCCCAATGAAAAATGAAATTTTAACTGTTAAAAAAATTATTGAAAGTTATGGCATAAAAATTGTTGATTGCAAATAAAAATAAACCTCCCTCTTTTGTAACTGGTAATTCACTTATCCAAGTATAAAATTTATTGTCCATGGGAAAATAATACGAAAGAGGTGAGGTTTTTGTTGAGAGTGCAAAGATATGTTAATGATATAGAAAAAATAATAGACAAGACAGAAATCTACGGTAGAGAATTGGGTATTGTAGGTAAGTATTTAAATATTAATATAAAAAGCAATATAAAGAATTACTTAGATATGATTTACGAAAGAAGGGGTTTTAGTAGGGAAGAATTGGTTATTATTATCAAGGAATTTAATGACTATCTAGGTTATGATATATTAGATGAATATGGCGATAAGATGGATTCCTTGCTTAATATGACTAGTGAGGAAATAGACTTAAATCTCCAAGATACCGATAACTTAAATGAGTTGAATTAATATAAAAATGCAGGAAGTTTTCCTGCATTATTTATATATTAAAGTACCACTAGCTCCATTTAGGGCTTCTCCTGCCTTTTCTAAAGACCCTATTATAGCCTTTCTTCCATTTTTCGATTTGACAAACTCTACTGCTGCCATCACCTTTGGTAGCATACTTCCTGGGGCAAATTGGTTTTCCTCAATGTATTTATATGCTTCATCTATTGACATCTTTTCTAAATTCCTTTGATTTTCCTTGCCAAAATTAATGGCAACCCTATCTACTGCTGTTAAGATAAATAGATAGTCTGCATCTATTAACTCTGCCATTTTCTCACTGGCTAGGTCCTTATCTATAACTCCAGCTACCCCTTCATAGCCTAGGCCTTTTTTAATTACTGGAATTCCTCCTCCACCTACAGTTATGACTATATGGCCTTTTTCCACTAAGGCCTTTACAGATTCCTTCTCCACTATATCTATTGGTTTTGGTGAAGGGACTACCCTTCTGTATCCCCTGCCAGAGTCTTCTACCATCTTATAAGTTTTTTCTTTCTCTAGTTTTTCCGCCTCTTCCTTAGTATAAAACTTGCCTATGGGTTTTGTAGGATTGTTAAAGGCTTCATCCTGCTCATCTACTACTACCTGGGTTATCAATGTTACCACATGCTTATCAATATTTCTTTTCCTTAGTTCCTCTAGGATCCCATTTTGAAGATGGTATCCAATATAACCTTGGCTCATGGCTACAGACTCTGGAAAAGGCATATTTACTTCTTCCATCAAGGTATTGATCATACCTACTTGTGGGCCATTTCCATGGGCTATAATGACTTCATGGCCTTTTTCCAC
>JAAYQJ010000015.1 GCA_012519355.1 Tissierellia bacterium
ACATCTACATCATGTTCTGTATGATCTACATGAGAAGCAAATGGTACAACGGTAGATATCTTACCATTCTTAGCTGTAGACTCTGTAAAGAATACGGATAGGTATGAGTTTCTTGCAAAATCACCTGAACCTCCAATTCCATTTACCATATTTCTTCCTAATATATGTGTAGAATTTACATTACCAAAAATGTCAACTTCTACTGCTGTATTTAAGGCTATGACGCCTAATCTTCTAATTACCTCTGGGTTATTACTTATTTCTTGAGGTCTAAGGATTATTTTTTCATTATATAATTTCAAGTTCTTATAGAACTTTTCTAATCCTTCAGGTGATAGAGTCACAGAAGTTCCTGAAACGATATTTACTTTCCCTACGTCTATCAAATCAAGAATTGAGTCCTGTATTACTTCAGTATAAAAATCAAGATTTTCAAAGTTAGAATTTTTAAACCCTTGTAAAACTGCATTTGCTACTGACCCTACTCCTGCTTGTAAAGGAAATAGCTTTTTTGGAAGCCTACCAACTTTTATTTCATGCTTCAAAAACTCAATTAAGTAATTTGCCATTTTAATGTGATTCTCATTTATGGGATTAAAAGGTCTTACATTATCTTTTTTGTCTGTTACTACTATCGCTTCGACTTTGTTAACATCAATAGGAATATATTTATGACCAATTCTATCAGATGCTTTTATTATCGGTATAGGTTCTCTATATGGAGGATTTTTGACTTCGTATATATCATGAATACCAATCAAATCCATTGGTTGACTTGTATTTATTTCTACGATGATTTTTTCAGCTTGCCTAACTATTGCTGGAGTTATTCCAACTGACGTTGATGGAACAATATATCCTTCTTCTGAAATTTCTATTGCCTCCACTATAGCTAAATCAATTTTACCTAATAATCCACAATTTATATATTGTGGTAGATGACTTAAATGTACATCTACAAAATCTATATACCCATTGTTAATTGAATCCCTACAATAGTTGTTGGTTTGGTATGGAAGTCTTTTTTTAATAATATTTCTTTTAGATAGCTCACCATCTAACTCATCTCCAACTGAAGCTCCTGTAATAAGGGTTATAGATAAATTTTCATTGCTTTCTTCTACTCTTTTTGCTAAGGCTAAAGGAACTTCCTTCGGATAACCAGAAGGGGTAAAACCACTTGTTCCTATTATCATTCCATCCTTTATTAAATGGGAGGCATCTTCAGCAGTAGCTAACTTTTTTCTCAAATTCTCTCCTTTTATTCTATCCTGAATCATTCTGATGTTACCTCCTATAGAAAAAAGTAATATATAATAGGCAGAAAATTATCTGCCTATTATATTTCATATCAGTATATTTCACAAAATTCTTCTGCTATTTTACAATATATCTCTACATAATCTACTAGATGCTTGATTGGTATCCTTTCATCTTTAGTATGTGAGTATGAAATATCGCCAGGACCTGTAACTACAGTTGGAATTCCTGCAAAGTGGGACAATAAGGCTGCATCTGTCCAACCCCTTCTCCTTGTTATATCAGGTTCCTTATTGATAACTTTTTTTAAAGCATTTTTTGTTGCAATTACGATATGATCATCTGGTGGAGTCATTAAATATACATGGTCAAGAGTCAAGAAATTGTTTTCCATTCTTATAAGTTCAGCATCAAATTGAGGATCTTCATGTTTTATCTCATCTATTATTTCTTGTAACTCATTAAAAACAGACTCTACACTTTC
>JAAYQJ010000109.1 GCA_012519355.1 Tissierellia bacterium
AGCAAAAATTGCAAATCAAATAAATACTAATCAACAATCTAATATGTGTCTTTCCTCATTAAGTGCTGTGACACAAAACTCATCTACTGTTAATATCAATTTAGGATAGGAGGATAAATATGGAAAACAAGATAAATGACCAATGGATAGGAATAAAATTAAAAAACAAGACCGATAAGCTGCCCAGGGAAATTCTAATTGATATAAAGGGCAATGTGTATTTAGATGGTGAGTTGTTTGATGAAGCTACTTCCAAATATAAAAACTTAAGTATAGATGTTGAGCAGCATAGTAAACTTAGTTCTGGAGAGGAAACCCAAAGAATCATAGAAGAAAGTAAAAAAGCCAAAAAAGGTGATTATGTAATTATTAAGGATGAAGAAGGTCCAGATAAGAAAGAGATAACAACTGTTAAATTCTAGTGAGGGGGTATTATTTTGGATAAAAAGGAAGAAAAGGATATATCTTCTGAAAGTAAAAAAGATATTCACACTAATGTATATAAGCTAGTAACTGAAGATGCTGAATTTGTTATGAATATCAGAAAAATAAAAAATCCAGGAGAGTTACTGGAAAAATTCTATTTATTACGGGAAGATCAAACTTTAACTAGTGCAGAAAAAAATGAATTAGTTAAAAAGATTATGATTGATTATATGGGGTGATTTTATTGGAAAATATCAGGCATGCTTTACTACTTAACCTATCTAATCAGACCAATACGATTAAATGCATGGAAACCCATCTATCCCAATATAATTTTTTTGTTATTTTAGGCTTGGAATACCTAAAGCCATCAAAGAAATGTGATAAAATTCCTATTAGTCTCGGTATAGACAGAGATGGCAATCTATCTATAAATGGTCTCGATGAAAGTAAGATAGATGATGAGAATATTTATATATATACAGATAAAAAAGTAACTAAGAGTGAGTAGTTTCAAAATTTCATATAGGAGGGAATAGTAGTGGATCCTAATAAGCCTGAAGAGTTTTTAGGAGATATCCTTGATTATGAAAATAGTAAAATATATAATTTCATGATTAACGCATCAAATCAAGCAAACCTAAGTAGAAATAAAAATATATCTCCAATACAATTAAATTCAATATTTGTAGTCATTAGTCCATATTATATTGAAAAATTAAATGTTGAAGGAATGGACATAAATATAGATGTTAGCGAAGATGGCATAGTTACAATTAATAATAAAAACTTTGAAATGGTAGAAATAGAACCTGGGGTAAAAATATTTGGAATATCAAAAGAAAGTAAGGAGTGCTAGATATGAGCAATTCTAATATTGGAAATAACCTTAATATAAGAAAATTGTATAACATACTTACTCCAGAGGAAAGAAACTTATATGAAAAGATACTAGAGGATATAGGTAAAAACAGTGATTTCTATAATACAAGTAGTCCTGAGGAAATCACAGACTATTTAATAAAGCAATGTGGTTTTGATAAAAAAACAGTATATAAACTATTTAAGAAAATTAATTCCATTAGTGGGGAGTGAAAGTCACATGACTGACCATAATAGAATAAATGGAATACCTATTAATATAAGTCGAGAAAGTGAAGTCCAACATAATCCTAATGAAGAGATAGAAGTAGACAAAGAAGTTAAAGTAGGTAAAGAAGTTGAAGTGGTAAAAGAAGAAATTCCCAAGGAAAAGGCAGAAATTGAGATAAGTATTCCTCTAAAAAAAATGGAAGAAGCTAATCCAAAAAAAAATTTTGCAATAGAAGTCTTGGATTGTTTAAAGTTAATTTATGAAAATAATAGAGAAAAGTAATAAACATGCCTTATCTACCAACAGTAGTCCTAATCTACTGTTGGTTTATTATGATGTACTTGAATACTTTAGTTACATATGGAAACAATATTCTCAAAGTATTATATCTTATATATAGATTACTGTTATATACGAGGTAGGTGATTTAATGGATTTTTTCGAATCAACATATAATAATATGTTAAAAACTGTTTTTACAATAGCAAATCCAATAAAGAAAGCAATTATCAATACCCATTGTAAGGTTCATATATTTATAAACTATAAAGCATTGAATATTCTAAAAAACGATAAATATTTAACTGAATATAATTTTTTTACTAGCTATATTGATAGTATAAATGAAGGGGCAGTATGGGCAGACCAGGATTTTAAAAGTACAAATCATTTTTACAATCCTTATGAAAAGAAAGGCATGTATGGAAGAAACTCTGCTATGGATTTAGGAATTGATTATTATAGTAAGGCCATTCAGAATTGGATGAAAGGTGAATTCAATAAATCCTTATTCTTTCTTGGTGCAGCCTTACATATCATTCAAGATATGACAGTACCACAACATGCTAATATCAGATTGCTAGACGACCATCGTCAATATGAAAATTTTATTAAGGATACTTACGAGTATATTAAAGAATTTGATGTTACCACTGGAGCTTACCTATTAGACTCTATTGAGGATTATATACGATTTAATTCAAGGGTAGCTTTAAAAATCTATAGAAGATTTAAAGATATTGAAGAGGATAAGGAAAGGTTTTATCGTATCTCCCGTTGTAGCCTACCTTTAGCCATTAGGACTACAGCAGGAGCATTAGTTATGTTTTATAATGTGATACTTCCTAGTAATCAAACGAACAATAAAATTAACAACCCCTACCATCAGTAGGGGTTGCTTTTATCCTAGATTAAATTGAATTTACGCTTCCTCTGGCATTTCCCAGTTGTGGTATACTTCTTGAACATCGTCATTGTCTTCAAGCATATCGATTAATTTTTCCATGCTTTTAATATCATCAGGATCAGCCAAGGATACTGTATTTTGTGGAATATAAGTAAGTTCTGCCATGGCGAAACTATAACCCTTTTCTGCCAATCCATCCCTTACTTCATTAAAGTCTTCTGGTGCAGTAATTATTTCAAATCCTTCTTCTTCAGAAGTAAAATCTTCAGCACCTAAGTCAATAGCTAACATAGTTAGTTCATCTTCATCTATAGAATCTGTTCTTTCAATGGCTATTACCCCTTTTTTATCAAACATGAAGGTTACACAGCCAGATTGTCCTAGGTTTCCACCACCTTTATCAAAGGCATGTCTAATATCTGAAGCTGTTCTATTTCTATTATCTGTAAGGCATTGGACAAATACTGCTATTCCACCAGGTCCATATCCTTCATAGATAATCTCTTCAAAATTGTCTGAACCTAATTCTCCAGCTCCCTTTTTTATAGCCCTATCAATATTGTCATTCGGCATGTTAGCAGCCTTAGCTTTTTCAATTGCTGCCTTTAATGCTGGGTTATAGTCTGGATCAGGCCCTCCTTCCCTTGCTGCAACCATAATATATCTACCTAGTTTTGTAAAAACCTTTGCTCTTTTGGCATCTTCTTTTCCTTTTTTATTCTTTATATTATTCCATTTAGAATGTCCAGCCATTCAATTCACTCCCTTTAAAATATTGCCTTATACATTTTAACACAATGTTTATTTTATTTCATTATATTTATTATTTTTTATATAAATGTAGAAATAGTCTAAAGTGCCTTCCATTTTTCATTAGTTTATTAACCTAATCCAAATCAAGGAAAACTTATGCAAAATACATCAATTAAAGCTCAAAAATAGGTGGATATGTCCTTTTGTGCTCACTATTTTTATACATTCTTTCGATTTTTTCTATAATCTCTTTTGGTCCTTTTCCTGTTTTAATATACTCATCAAGTATATCATATGAAAATCCTAAATCTTCTTCATCGTTTTGATTTGAATAAAGACCTGCTGTTGGTAGTTTTTCTATAATTATGTCAGGTATATTTAATCTTCTTGCTAATTCCCTAATTTCTGTTTTTACGAAGGAAGCCAGTGGCAGCATATCTACCCCACTATCCCCAAACTTTGTAAAATATCCTACTGTAAACTCTGATTTGTTAGTTGAACCTGCTACTAGGTAATTATTATTTTGAGCAAAATAATGTAGGGTGGTCATTCTAAGCCTTGGTTTCAAATTAATCTTTGCCATCTTATTCTTGTTTTCTTCATCAATAGAACTAACTAGAACATCGAAGGTCCTAGATAGGTCTACTTTTGTAAATTGCAAATCTAAGCTTCTAGCTACTAGTATTCCATGTTCTTCATCTATTGGGTCACTGTAGCATGGCATAATAACTCCAAGTGAATTTTCTGGAAAAGCTAATTTTGCCAATCCTGCAATAACAGCAGAATCTATTCCACCACTTAATCCAAACACTAAACCCTCTGCTTTAGCACCTTTTACTATTTCCTTCATCCAATCCACTATTTTCTCAATGACTAAATCTATATTTTCCATAATCATACCTCCAAAAAATTATCTTAAGTTCATTTATGTATATCTTCTACTTAATTGGTAAAATTAATTATAATTATTATGATTATAACACAAAGGAGCTATCTATGGATAAAAAAAAGATAAAATTAGTATTCATAGGTTTAGTAGCTGGATTGATCAACGGTTTGTTTGGTTCTGGTGGGGGAACTATTGTAGTGCCTGCACTAGTTTTTTTAATGGGTGTTAATGATTATAAGGCCCATGCCACAGCCATATCAATTATTCTACCCCTATCAATTATCAGTACTATTGTATATTTTGCCAATGATTCTATACCCTTTAAAATAGTAATCCCAGTTACCATCGGGGGAGTCTTTGGTTCTTTTATAGGTGCTAAACTGCTAAATAGAATACCAATCAACATACTTAGAAAAATTTTTGGTAGTGTAATAATATACACTGCCATAAGGATGATATGGAAATGATATTAATATTAATAGGTTTTTTATCAGGAATAATAAGTGGAATGGGCATTGGTGGAGGTACAATCCTCATTCCCTCCCTAGTCTTGTTCAATAATATTAAGCAACAAGATGCCCAAGGAGTTAATCTAATCGTCTTTCTTCCAGTGGCAATAATTGCCTTATACACCCATTATAAAAAAGGAAATATAGATTTTTCCTTTGCAAAATTAATCATCATCGGTGGTATAATTGGAGCCATATTTGGCTCCATATTAGCAATAAGAATTAATCCATTAAGCTTAAGGAAATACTTTGGTATTTTTCTTTTACTAATAGGATGTTATGAGTTATTCAAAAAAAAAGAATAGGTCATCCTATTCTTTTTGCTTTAGCACCGCATAAACACAATCATCATATAAAATCTTAAAGCCTAGATCTTTAGCCTTTTCTATTACTTCTTCATTATAAGTGCCTGGTTGAAACCAAATATATTCTATATCAGCTTCCTTAGCTTCTTCTAAAGTTTGTAAGGCAATCTTTGGTGGTACTACCATATCTAATACATCTACCTTCTTAGGTAGTTCCTTTACTGAGTGATAAATCTTTTCCCCTTCTATTTCATCATAATTTGGGTTCACTCCATAGGTTTCATAATTATGTTCTTTTAATTTCTTCCAAATTTTATACCCAAATCTGTCCTTTTTGGCAGTAACTCCTGCTACTACCCACAACTTCTTCTGAAGCATTTCTTCTTTAAAATTTGCCATATCTTATCACCTCTGTAAAATTATACCCTAAATAATAGTAATAAACCTACTTAATTAATCTTTTCCCTTCCTTAATTGCTATATATTCTTCCTCTAAAATCTCAAATATATTATTACCGTTTGTCATATCTGTTATTAAGTTTTGAAATTTTTCTAGCTCTTGATTTTCTATATAGACGAATATATTGACTGCATCGTCAAAAACTGTTTCATCTACAAAATATCCGCCATTTAAGAGAAAGTTCTCTATTCTTCCATATAAAGTATAGTCTATTCTAATCTTTATTTTTTGATGTAAAACCATATCCACAATTTTTCCCGCTTCTAGGCCAATTTTAGCTCCTTTAGTATATGCCCTAATAAGACCTCCTGCTCCAAGCTTAATTCCACCAAAATACCTTGTGACTACAACTACTACATTCCTTAAATCTTCCTTTTTCATTACCTCTAGGACTGGTATTCCAGCAGTACCAGAAGGCTCGCCGTCGTCACTAAATCTTTGGATATTACTGTCCATCCCTACTACATAGGCATATACATTATGGGTTGCATCCCTATGTTTTGTTTTTATTTTTTCTATGAAGTCCAAGGCCTCTTTCTCTGTTTCAATTGGCATGGCATATCCAATAAATCTTGACTTATTTATTATGATTTCATCCTCACCATAATCAAATATTGTTCTATAGTTCTTGTCCATAAAATCTTCCTCTCAAATAAAAGCTATTCTCCAAATAAATATATTCTAAAAATAAAAGGAGATAATTATCTCCTTTTAAGCGAATCTCACTTTATCCTGGTATTCTTTAAAATCCAAATATCTTTTATAGGCTAAGCTAACAAGGGATTTATCCTGACTATAAGTAATCATTTCTATAGCCTCTTCTATTGGGTAAAAGCCTCCATCTTTAAAACCTTCATCTTCATTTATGGAGAAGTTCTCATCCTTAGACTCCATAATAAACCATGTGATTCTGTTACATACTGGTTTGTTTCTAGTGAAGGAATAAAATTCATAGGCAGTTTCTCCAGCAGCAGATACTATTTTGGGCTCTTCTATACCTGTTTCATACTCAACTCTAGCAATAGCAGTTTCTGGTGGTAGTTCTTCCTCTCGGATTTTTCCCTTAGGTAATATCCATTCATTCTTGTCATTTTTCATAATAAAGACCTTACTGTCCTTAAAAACAACTCCTCCAGCACAGTTTCTTATTATCATTGGTACCAACTCCTTTATTATTTATTTGGATATTTAAACAATAAATTCCTTGTATTTCTTCAAATCAATGGGGTTTATATATAATTCTAATATTGTCCCTTTTTCCGTATATTCAATATTATTTATATCATAATTCTTCATAAAATAATCAACTAGATTATGTTTTTCAAAAGGTATATTTAAGGTAACAAATTTAAATGAATAAGGCAATAGTTCCTGAACATATAACAATAGTTTATCTAAATTTTCCCCATTCCTAGCAGAAATAAAGATCTTTTTTTCGATAAGTCTATTATCATATACTAAACTATGTATATCCACCTTATCCATTTTATTAAATACTGTAATAATTGGTTTATCCAATACTTCAAGCTCCTTAAGGATATTAAAGGTGGTTTGTATCTGTATATCCAAATCCTTATTAGAAGCATCTACAACATGAAGCAATAAATCTGCATATTTTACTTCTTCTAAAGTTCCTTTAAAGGCTTCTATTAGTTTTGTTGGAAGTTTTGAAACAAAGCCTACAGTATCTGTTAATAAAAACACTTGACCATTAGGTAGCTTACCCCTTCTTAGGGAGGTGTCCAAGGTAGCAAATAACATATCCTCTACATAAACTTCCTTTGATTCTTCATGTTCCTCATTTAGTTCTATTATTTTGTTTAGCAAAGTTGACTTCCCTGCATTTGTATAGCCTACTAATGCGACTATTGGAAGATTAGAGTCTCTTCTCTTCTTCCTTTTTATGTCCCTTATTCTTTCTATTTCCTTCAGCTGTTTTTCTATATTGTTTATTTCTCTTAGGATATGTCTCCTATCTGTTTCTAGCTTTTGCTCTCCAGGTCCCCTAGTTCCAATACCGCCACCTTCTCTAGAGAGGTAATCTCTAAAACCTATTAGTCTAGGTAAGCGATATTTTAATTGGGCTAACTTTACCTGAAGTTTACCCTCTTTTGATTTTGCCCTACTTGCAAAAATATCCAAAATTAAATTGGTTCTATCTACAATTTTTCTATCAATTACTTTCTCTAGGTTTCTAAGTTGAGCACCTGATAACTCATCATTAAAGACTACAGTTGAAATATTCAACTCTTCACAGTAATTTTTAATCTCTTCAGCCTTGCCCTTTCCTATGAAATAGGTG